>CAMUZQ010000053.1 GCA_947165275.1 uncultured Lachnospiraceae bacterium
CGAAAGAAACACATGACCACCTCCAAGCCAAAAACACAATCGCAATAAAGTATGATTTCCTGCGGATGTAATCGGAGGTGGCGGGGGTTTGAAATGCTGTGCCGGGATATGCTATTATTATAAGCTATGGCATGTGCTTATATTATAAACAAGCAGAGTATTCCGTGTTTTTACGTATATATATATGATTGCAGATGGCGGAAAGATTTGTAGACAGAGAGACTGAGGCGTACGAAAAAAGGCGCGCGCAGAGAGCAGTGAGGCGTGCGGATCGTGCCAGGAAGCAAAGAGAAAGAGAAAAAAGAATAAAAAGATATGCGGCCGTGACAGGCGGCGGCGTCATAGTGACCGCGGTAATTGTTTTTATCGTATTTGCTTATTTTATGATACAGAATTATCAGAAAGCGGTTTCCAAAAAGGATAAGAAAGCGGCGGAGGCTGCCGCAGGCAAGGACGATAAGGGCTTTGCGGATACAAGGGAGTCGGTTTATGAGGAGGCTGCCGGCGGGACGCCTGCTATGACGGAGCTTACAGAGGAGGAGCTTCAGGCGATCGCTGAGGCTGAAGCCCTGGCAAAGACCACAGGCGCCGGACCTCTGGTGCTGAATACCACTCCGGATGATAATACGGAAAGCGTGATCTCTGACGTGGATTCGGGTTATGCAATACTGATATCGCTGTCAGAGAACAGGGTCCTTGCACAGAGGCAGGCTCATACGAAGATGTATCCTGCCTCCATGACAAAGGTCCTTACGGTGCTTGTCGCAGCTGAGCATCTGGGAGGCGAGGAGCATCTTGATGATATCTTCACCATGACTCAGGCGATCGAGGGCTTTTCCTACGAGAACGGCTGTTCAAACGTGGGCTTTTCCGTAGGTGAGCGTATCCGTGTGGAGGATATGTTTTACGGAACCATCCTGCCCTCAGGAGCGGATGCCGCCATGGGGCTTGCCGAATATATCGCCGGGGATCAGGAGACCTTTGTCGGTATGATGAATGAGAAGCTTGAGGAGCTTGGCATATCCGAAACCTCGCATTTTACAAACTGTATCGGCATCTATGATGATAATCATTACAGTACGGCTGCAGATATGGCTGTGATAATGAATGCGGCGGTGAATGATCCGCTATGCCTCAAGGTGCTCTCGCAGCATACCTATACAACTACTCCCACCTCCTTCCATCCTCAGGGAATACAGGTGTCCAACTGGTTCCTCCGCAGGATAGAGGACAAGCAGGAAACGGGAGTAGTGATGTGCGGCAAAACAGGATTTGTAAACGAATCCCTGAACTGTGCCGTAAGCTATGCAAGAGATGAGGAAGAAAGGGGTTATATCTGCTGCACGGGGTATGCCCACGGCGGCTGGAAGGCAATATACGATCATGTCAGGATATATACCCATCAGTTCGATCCGGCACTTTACAATGCGACTCTTGCACTGGGGAATACAACCGAGGAAACCGGCAGCATAGAGGGCGGAGACTGATGAGAAGAGTCGAGGGTGAAGTATCATGTGGATAGATGAAGTCACTGAGAGGCTCTCGGAGGTATATGGAAGGGCAGGAGCAGGCAAGGTCTGTATGACGATAATGCCATCATGCATGGCGGATTTTGCCAAAATGCTGAAAAAAGCCCGGCCAGGTGATATAGTTAAGGAAGGCTATGCTACGGAGGATGGGATGGCGGAGCTGATATTTACCGGAAGAAGGACCGGAAACAGCTGCATCCTTGATTCCGTGGAGGTGAACGGACATAGGATCAAGGCGGAGGCCACTCTACAGTGAGCAGTGTATCCGAAGACATAAAGAACAATACCATAAGGCCCGTATATCTTATTTACGGTGATGAGGCATATTTAAGGGATAATTACAGGAATGCCCTCATCAAGGCGCTGGTGACTCCGGGAGACAATCTGAATTATAATTTTTTCTCGGGGAACAGGACCGATCCGGATGAGGTGCTGTCGCTTGCCGACACTCTACCCTTCATGGCCGAAAGGCGTGTCATACAGGTGATGGATTCGGGCTTTTTTAAGAAAACAGATGAAAGGATCGCTGATTATATCGCAAATCCATCGGCTGAAACAGTGCTGATATTTGTCGAATCCGAAGTGGACAAAAAAACAAAAACCTTTTCCGCTGCAAAAAAAGCCGGATATAATGTAGAGGCGCAGAGGTTTGATGAAAAGAAGCTGCCCCAGTGGATAGCTGCCAACTTCAAAAGATACGGAAAAAAGGTGAGCCGGGAGACTGTGGAGCTTATAACAGACAGGGCAGGCACAGATATGCGGGCTCTTGATATGGAGATAAGCAAGCTCTCTGCCTTTGCCGGTGAACGTGATATAGTGACATCAGAGGATGTGATGACCCTGGTCCACAGGAATCCTGATTCGAATGTATTTCAGATGATCGAGGCGGTGGCTGAGCGCAGGCCTGAAAGGGCTGTAGGGATTTATTATGACATGCTCTCCGAGAAGGAAAGTCCACAGCATATACTTTCGCTTCTGGAGCGTCAGTACAGGATCATGCTCACGGTGGCCGATCTGGGCGGAAAGGGAGCCTCGGCAAAGGAGAAGGCCGAGGCTGCAGGAATCAGGGAGACTATCGTGTGGAAGTACGAAAAGCAGGCAAAAAAGTACACTAAGTACAGACTCATGAACGTGCTGGATGCCTGCGTAAAAGCCGGAAGAGATGTATTTCAGGGGAAGATCGCAGACAATGTCGCGGTGGAGCTTCTGATAATAGAAACGGCTTCACGTTAGATGAATGCTGTATAATAAGATTTCTGGTCAAAAGGTGACGCGCACGAGAGTATGCCGGAAATGATCCGGGAAAAGCAAATAAAAGATATGAGGTGGGTATGGACAACGTAAATGAAGATCTTATGAGGTTTCTGGACGCGGATGAATACGAGGACAAGCTGAGGATCCTTGAAGAGATCAGGGACAGTGCTGATGAGCATGTGGTAAACATGATGGCGGCTTCGCTTTCTGTCTCGGCAGGAGGAGCTACAAGAGAGGAGTGTATCGACCGTATCAGGCATTATCTTACTTTACAGATTCAATATGACGGAAAGAGGTTAAGAAATTGAAATTACTTACTTTGGCGGTTCCATGCTATAATTCGCAGGACTATATGGGCAGATGCATCGAATCTCTCCTTGTGGGAGGAGACGAGGTGGAGATATTGATAATAGACGACGGCTCCACTGATCTTACCGGAGAGCTGGCAGATAAGTATCAGGAGAAATATCCCGGAATCATAAGAGCGATACATCAGGAAAACGGCGGACACGGCGAGGCCGTCAATACCGGTATAAAAAACGCGGAGGGGATATATTTCAAGGTAGTCGATTCAGATGACAGGCTGGACGCAAAAGCCTATAAGCAGGTCCTTGACAAGCTCAGGGAGCTTACGGGCGGGGATAAAGTGCTTGATATGATGCTCTGCAATTTCGTATATGACAAGGATGGCGCCAGACGCAAGAAGATCATGCATTACGAGAGCTCTGTTCCCATAGAGGATCTTATAGGCTGGAGCCAGACAAAGCGTTTCAGGAAGGGCAGATACATCCTTATGCATTCAGTCATATACCGTACAAAGCTCCTTCAGAACTGCGGCATGGTGCTCCCGAAGCATACCTTCTATGTGGATAATATCTACGTCTTCGAGCCGCTTCCGTATGTAAAGACCCTGTATTATCTGCCGGTCAATCTCTACAGGTATTACATCGGCAGGGAGGATCAGTCGGTGAATGAGAAGAACATGATATCGCGTATAGATCAGCAGATAACCGTAACGAAGCTGATGATCGATTATTTCAGGGATACGAAGGTAGAGAACGGCAGGCTGCGCAGATATATGAGAAACTATCTGGAGATAATGATGGTCATATCCTCCATATTTCTTATCAAAGCGGGAGACAAGGAATCTCTTGATAAGAAAAGGCAGCTTTGGGAATATTTAAGATCGAGGGATCTGACATCCTATTATCTTATAAGGCACTCTATGCTGGGTGAGAGCATGAACCTTCCGGGAGAAGGCGGAAGGAAGATCTCAGTGGGCGGATATAAGATAGCGCAGATGCTGGTAGGATTTAATTGAAAAAAAGGTCACATCTTAAAAAGGGGCTGCACTTTAAGATTCTTTTCGCTGATTTCCGCAGGATTTACAGGTTTTTTACAAGGCGGATCTGATAATGTACGAAGAAAAAACAGGGATATCGGGAGGCTTCCCGGAAGATGCCGAGAAACTGAATCTTGAGGTTCTCTCGGATATACTTGAGGAGCATAATACGCCCCACAGTGTCATGTGGATGGGAAGTGATGCCTTCGGAAATGTATACAGGTATATGCTCCGGTATATGAACAGATACCAGGGTACGGCCTACAAGCTGCTGTTTACGGTACATATAAGCCCGGATGATCACAGTGATCAGGAGAGGGAGGATATGGTAGCCCACGTGAGGGAGGTATTGAGGTCTTCGCTCAGAAACAGCGATATCATGATGCAGATCGGCGCATCAAGCTTTTTTCTGATGCTTCCTGAAATAAGTGAATACAATGTCGAGCGTGTGATAGAAAGGATCCACAGGGACTGGGAGCTGGACCAGTATGGCGGAAGGGTAAAGCTCACAGTGGAAAAGGACTGCATCAACCGTGAACTGAGGGATCTCAGGTACGGTTCCGCAGATCATCCGGACTGGATAGTGGTGGTCGATGACGACATAGCAAATCTTACCTTTGTGGGAAATGTGCTCAGTAAAAACAACATGCATGTCTCAGCCGTCCGGTCGGGCCAGGCTTTTCTTGATTTCATGCAGAAGAACAAGCCGGATCTCATATTGCTTGATGTGAAGATGCCTGGAATGGACGGCTTTGAAACCCTGCACAGATTCAGGGAACAGGTTGGCGAGGCATCGCGCATCCCGGTGATCTTTCTTACAGGAGACGAAAGCGAGGAGACAGAGCAGAGAGGGCTTGACCTGGGGGCGATGGATTTCATACGCAAGCCGATAATCCCCGGAAGCCTCATCGTACGGGTGCGTCATACTCTGGAGCTTGTACGTCTCCAGAATAAGCTTGCTGAGGAGGTTGAGAGAAAGACAGAGGAAAATGAGAGCCTTCTGCTGCATATAGTCAAGGCTCTTGCCGATGCGATAGATGCAAAGGATACTTATACCAACGGACATTCCGGCCGGGTCGCTGATTACGCCAGAGAGATTGCAAGGAGATACGGATATCCCGAAGAAGAGCTCAAGAATATATATATGATGGGACTGCTTCATGATGTCGGAAAGATAGGCATACCGGACGCTGTGATCAATAAGCCTGCAAAGCTTACGGATGATGAGTTTGATGTCATAAAGAATCATCCTGTCATGGGCGCCAGGATATTGAAGAATATAAAACAGCTGCCCCAGCTCACGGACGGCTCGAGATGGCATCATGAAAGATATGACGGGACAGGCTATCCTGACAGACTGAAGGGAGAAGAGATACCGGAGGGCGCCAGGATAATATCGGTTGCCGATTCCTATGACGCCATGACAAGCCGCAGAAGCTACAGGGAACCTCTGACTCAGGAGGCTGTAAGAGAAGAGATCCTGAAGGGGCGCGGCACCCAGTTTGATCCCCGTTTTGCGGATATAATGCTCAGTATGATCGATGAGGATAAGAATTTTGAAATGAGAGAACACTGACATGCACGAAGAATATGAAGGAAATGAACTTTTCCGGGTTTCCCAGCTTATCATACTTATCGGATATACGGTTTTTTCCGTAATGCTGGCCATAGAAGCCTTCATTCTCTCGTGGGAAAAATGGGCAGTTGCCCTTGTTCTCATAAGTCTTGTCATAGCCTGGCTGCTGTATCTCCAGCAGAGGTTTGATTCCCGTGGAAGATTATGGATCTATTCGGTCCTTATGATGGCGACCTTCTTTTTTTACGGTACTCATGAAACGAGCACCTTCGATCTGGCTGTCGTCATGTCGGTGGTCATAGCGCTCTATACCATGACCGGCATCAAAAGGCTCATAACCCTGTGTCAGATAACCTATTATCTGACCATGATCTATGCGCTCATTGCAATGGCTTCCCACGGCACACACTTTGATATACTTGATGACAGCAGGATCCTGCTGCACTTTATGCTGATCTTTACGGCGGGGGTGCTTTCGAGGATCATCATAGACAAATGGGAGTCCATGCAGAATGAATCAAAGGAGGAGATTGAGTTTCTCAAGGATTCCACAGACCGTCTCGATGATTTCCTTGCCAACGTATCGCATGAGATCAGAACTCCTGTAAATGCCGTGGTCGGTCTTTCGGGAGTATGCATAGAAAGGGAAAAGGACAGAGGGAAGCTGGAGGATCTGAAGGCCATACAGTCAGCCGGCAAAAGAGTCGCCGAGCAGATCACGGATATCCTTGATTATTCCGAGATAGACCGGGGGATACTGGTCAGATATGATGAAGACTATATCCTGGAATCCATACTGCAGGATATCGTAACCCAGATCAGGGTGAATAAGAAGCCGGAAACAGAGCTCATACTGGATGTAAATCCGGCAATACCCGCAGTGATGAATACGGATGTCGGCAAGCTTAAAAGGATAATGTGGCATCTTATCATGAACGGTCTCAAATATACCACGGAGGGCGGCGTATATGTGCGTATTTCCTGTTCCGAGGAGAGCTATGGCATAAACCTTAATATCGAGATCACGGATACGGGTATAGGGATGACCCCTGAGGAGCTTTCAAAGGTCAGGGAAAGATTCTATCAGGCGGATTCAGGAAGATCCAGACATGAAGGCGGGCTGGGACTGGGGCTTCCCATAACGGCAGGTTTTGTTTCGCTGCTCGGCGGGTTTATGACCATAGAATCCGAGCGGGACGAAGGGACCACCGTGCGTGTGTCGATCCCCCAGAAAATTACAGATCCAAGGACCTGCATGAATGTGAGAAGACGTGAGAAGCTGTGCGTCGGGGGATTGTTTGATTTTGACAAATACCGCAATCCGCATGTCAGAGAGTATTATAACCGGGTTCTCGGAAATGTCGTGCGCGGACTTAATGTGCAGCTGCACAGGGTTGAGAAGTCTGAGAATCTGAAAAAGCTGGTCTCGTCCATCGATATCACACATCTTTTCGTAGGGGCGGAGGAGTACATGACCGATCCCGAATATATTGAGAGCCTTACAGATGAAATGCTCGTTATAGTGGTCGCGGACTCAGACTTCGTGCTTCCTGCGGGATCGCATATAAAGCTCATGGAAAAACCCTTCTACTGTTTCCCTGTGATCAATCTGCTCAATATGGAGCCGGGTGAGGATGAGCCGGAGATAAAAATGATCTGTCCGGGGATAAGAGCTCTCGTAGTCGACGACGAGCCTATGAATCTCATCGTGGCGAAGGGGATATTTTCCGGTTACGGCATGAATGTGATATCTGCCGAGTCCGGAGAGGAGGCTATCGAGCTTTGCAAGGAAAAGCATTTTGACATCATATTCATGGATCACATGATGCCGGGCATGGATGGAATAGAGACGGTGAAGAGACTGCACTCGGAAAAGCTTAACAGAAGCGCTGACACTCCGGTAGTAGCGCTGACTGCAAATGCGGTAAGCTCTGCAAGGGAGATGTTCATGTCGGCCGGGTTTGATGGCTTTGTGAGCAAACCTATAGAGATCACAGAGCTTGAAAGAGTCTTAAAACGAGTCCTTCCGAAGAATGCGATCGTATACAGTGAAGGCTCGGGAGAAACGGCTGCTGCCGGTGACGAATGGGCAATACTTGATAATTCCGGAGTGGATACAGAAAGGGGACTGTATTATTCACAGGGCGATGAGGAGCTCTACAAGATGCTCCTTAAGCGTTTTGTTGAGGAGTCTGAGGAGAAAAAGGCTGCTCTTTCCAGGGCATATAAGGATGGGGACTACAGGAATTATGAGATCTTTGTCCATGCCCTGAAGAGCACATCCAAGATGATAGGCGCTCTGGAGCTGTCTGACAGGGCAAAGGAGCTTGAAGAGCTGGCAAAAGCCGGAGGACAGGGCATAACAGGGGCATTGCATGACAGGCTTATGGAGATGTATATGCATGTGGCAGACGTGATAAAAGAGGCTTTGGGGAAAATGTCGGGCGTACCTTCAGTGCCGGATGATATCGCGGACGAGCCGGAGGTGCTGGAATTTGCCCCGGTACAGGAGGGAGAGGAGTAGGAAATGCGGCTCATCAAATGGATCAGGGCTGAGATTGACAGGGATGATCTGGATTTTCAGGAAAAGAAATTCCTTCTGCTTGCTTTCGTAGCTGATTTTTTTGTATTATGCGTTTTCATAGCGGATATATTTCTGAAGGAAAATATCGTTGAGATCGTCGCGCTGGGAGTCACTGTCGTGGTCGCGCCCCTGATAGCCAATATAAGTATCCGGAGGCACAGGCCCGCGATCGGCGCATTGATCATAGGCGCAAGTATAGTATACATACTGCTCCCGCTTGCCTTCTTTTACGGCGGCGGGCTTAACGGGGGAGCAGTTTACTGGTTTGCTTTCGCATACCTTTTTGTGGGTCTTCTGGTAACGGGAATATGGCGTTCGATACTGCTGGTCTCCCTGACATTGCTTGCTGCGTTTGAATTCTACGCATATTACAGGTTTCCGGAGCTTATTCATCAGCATTCCGCTGAAATGGGACTTAAGGATGCAGCCGTATCGGCAATATATGTGGGTATTGCCATCTATATCATGGTATGGTTCCAGAACCGTCAGTTTGAGAGGGAAAACAGGAAGGCAAGGGAAGTAGCCGAAAAGATAGAAAATGTCAGCAAGGCCCAGAATCTCTTTTTTTCCAATATGAGTCATGAAATACGGACGCCCATAAATACCATTATCGGTCTCAATGAGATGATATTAAGGGAGGATGTGTCCGATGAGGTCGCTGAGGATGCCGCTAATATCCAGGCGGCAGGCAGGATTCTGCTGCATATAATCAATGATATACTGGATATGTCCAAGTTCCAGTCGGGACAGATGAGGCTTGCCCCGGTTAATTATAAGACGGGAGACATGCTGTCCGAGATAGTTGCCATGCTCTGGATAAGGGCAAAGGACAAGGGTCTTTCCTTTCATGTGAATATCGTTCCGGATATTCCCTCCGGGCTTTACGGTGACGAGGTACGTATCAAGCAGATATTGCTGAACCTTCTTAATAATGCCATTAAATATACAAAGGAGGGCTCAGTGAATCTCTCAGTGCAGTGCGGGGAGCGGAGCGGGGATTATATCAATATGGTTTACTCGGTCACCGATACAGGTGTCGGAATCAGGAAGGAGCATATCCCTCACCTTTTCAACGCCTTCAGCAGGGTGGAAAATGCGGACAACCGTTATATCGAAGGGAGCGGTCTGGGACTTTCGATCGTGAAGCAGCTTGTTGATCTGATGGGTGGCTCTGTGACCGTAAACAGTGTTTATACGAGGGGATCCACCTTCGTAGTCAGCATACCCCAGCGTGTCGTAAATAATGAAGCCGTAGGAGAGATTGATATTGAGCAGCATCACGCCAGCATACAGCGCCCTGTATATAATCAGAAATTTGAAGCTCCTGACGCGCATGTACTGGTGGTGGACGATAATGATGTAAATCTGCTTGTTGTAGCCAAGCTTCTTCGAAAGACCAGGGTCAGGATCGATACGGTGATGAGCGGAGCGGAGGCCCTGCTGAAGACACTTGATGTGAAATATGACGTGATCTTCATGGATCATCTGATGCCCGAAATGGACGGGATAGAGTGCAGCCAGCTGATAAGGGAGCAGACAGGCGGAAAATGCAGGGAGTCCAAGATCGTAGCTCTTACGGCCAATGCAGGGCAGGAGGCAAGGAAGCTTTTTGAACAGAAGGGATTTGACGGGTATCTGGAAAAGCCTGTAAGCGGCGACGCCCTGGAGAACGAGCTGATAAGGCTGCTGCCCGATGAGCTTTTGTTTATAGCAGATGCGGACTCGGATATAGCAAAGGAATCCGTGAAATGGCTGCAGACCCGTGAGAGGAAGGAAGCCGTGCTCATAACGACTGACAGTATGGCTGATCTTCCGAAGGATATGGTGAAGAAACTCAGGATAGGCGTGATAGCCCATAATGTAGTCACTGCCGAGGGAAGGTTTAAGGACGGCATAGAGATAGATACGGACGGGGCCATTGCCTATATTGAGGAACACGGACACAACATAAAAACCATGCCGCCTGACGTGTATGAATATGAGAGGTTTTTTGCCGACGAGCTTTCCAAAGCAAATGATATCATACATATTTCCCTGTCCAGGAATCTGCGTGACAGCGGATACCATAATGCAGTCAAGGCTGCAGCGGCCTTTGGAAATGTGGAGATCTTTGACAGCGGCACTCTCTCCGGCGGGCAGGGCTTCCTGGCGATCATTGCATGCAGGCTTGCAGAGGATGGGAAGAGCCCGGAGCAGATAATAGAGATCCTGGAAAGGATGAGGGATTCCGTACATACAAGCTTTATGGTAAGGGATCTGAAACAGCTCGAATATACGGGGCAGATCACAGGCAGGATGGCGGGATTTATCAATGCGCTTATGATAAGGCCTGTGCTTTCCGTGAAGAACGGGCGGCTCAGGGTCAGCGCGTTCCATGTGGGTACCAAGGAAAGGATCTGGAGAAGATATATAGAGAGTTCCTTAAGGGACCAGACAAGGATAGACAGGACGGTCCTGCTGGTGTCCTATGCCGGGATCACAATGCGCGAGCTGGATGATTTCATGAAGATGATAGAGGAGACCATCCGCTTCGAGTATGTATATGTCAGAAAGCTCTCACCCTCACTGGTCGTAAGCTCCGGAGCCGGCACCCTGGGACTTACATATATTACCGGGGAAGAGGTTTTGCCGAAAGGTGAGTTGTGATATAATGTCCTTTGCCCAAAGGGTGATCAATAATAAAGGAAAGAGGTGCGCAGTATGTATTCACTTGATGATGTAAGAGCGACAGATCCCGAGATCGCGGAGGCGATAGAGGCGGAGCAGAAAAGGCAGAATGACCATATAGAGCTGATAGCCTCGGAAAACTGGGTATCAAAAGCAGTAATGGCTGCCATGGGAAGCCCGCTGACAAACAAGTACGCCGAGGGATATCCGGGGAAGAGATATTATGGCGGATGCGGTTGTGTAGATGTAGTGGAGGATCTGGCGAGAGAAAGGGCAAAGAAGCTTTTCGGCTGTGATTATGCGAATGTTCAGCCTCACTCCGGCGCCCAGGCAAATATGGCTGTGTTTTTTGCGATCATGGAGCCCGGAGATACCTTCATGGGCATGAACCTGGATCACGGCGGACATCTGACCCACGGATCTCCCGTGAATATGTCCGGTAAATATTTTAACTGCGTGCATTATGGAGTGAATGACGACGGATTCATAGATTATGACGAGGTAGCCCGTATAGCAAGGGAGTGCAGGCCGAAGCTCATCGTGGCAGGCGCTTCGGCGTATGCCAGGACAATTGATTTCGGAAAGTTCCGGGAGATAGCTGATGAGGTTGGAGCATATCTCATGGTGGATATGGCTCATATAGCAGGGCTTGTGGCTGCAGGACTTCATCCGACTCCTATAGGCATAGCGGATGTCGTGACTACCACTACCCACAAGACTCTCAGGGGACCCAGGGGAGGTCTTATTCTCTGCAATCAGGAGGCAGCGGATAAATTCAATTTCAATAAGGCCATATTCCCGGGGATCCAGGGCGGACCGCTGATGCATGTGATCGCAGCCAAGGCTGTCTGCTTCAAGGAGGCTCTGGAGCCTTCATTCAGGGAATATGCGAAAAATATCATAGATAACGCCCAGGCCCTGTCGAAGGGACTCATTAACAGAGAGCTTTCCATAGTTTCCGGCGGTACGGATAATCATCTGATGCTCCTTAATCTCGTGCCTCAGGGACTCACGGGCAAGGAGGTTGAGGCCAGGCTTGATGAAGCCCACATAACTGCAAATAAGAATACGATCCCGAACGATCCCCAGAAGCCCTTTGTTACAAGCGGCATAAGGCTCGGAACTCCGGCAGTCACTACCAGAGGCTTTAATACTGAGGATATGGACAGGGTTGCAGAGGCCATATCACTGGTCGTGCTTAAAGGGGATGAGGGGATCGCTCCCGCAAGAGATATCATAAAGGGGCTTACCGAGAAGTATCCTTTGATTTAGTTCTTTTACTCTTGAAAGCATCCGGATAAGAGAGTAATATATACACCGCAGGTCAAATACAGCCTGCGGTGTTTTTGTTATGCAGGAAAATGTAATAACCGGGGAAAAAATATATAAGGTATACAAGCTTGGGGATGAAAGGGTCTTTGCACTGAACGGTGTGAGCCTTGAAGTGAAAAAGGGCGAATTTGTTGCGATAGTAGGCACCTCGGGATCCGGAAAATCCACCTTGCTGAATATGCTGGCAGGGCTTGACAGGCCCACCAGGGGCGAGATAATCATTGCCGGCAGGCATATAGAGAGGATGAGCGAGGGAGATCTGGTGAAATTCCGCAGGGAGCATGTGGGTTTCATCTTTCAGGCATATGACCTGCTCCCGCAGCTGGATGCCATAGAGAACGTGGCCCTGCCGCTTTCTTTCAAGGGTGTGGGTAAGCGTTCCCGGAGGCAGACGGCCATCAGTTATCTGAAGAAGGTGGGACTTGATAAATATATGAAGCACCGTCCCATGCAGATGAGCGGCGGTCAGCAGCAGAGAGTAGGCATAGCAAGGGCTCTGGCAGTGAAGCCGGAGATCATATTTGCGGATGAGCCTACAGGAAATCTGGATACAAAGACCACCATAGAGGTGCTGCATTTATTGCAGGATGTGGTACATAATGACGGAAATACTCTCGTGATGGTAACCCATGACAGGCATCTTGCTGATTATGCAGACAGACGCATACATATACTTGACGGTGAGATAGTATTAGAGGATTAGGATGTTGAAGAACATATTTAAGAGAATTACCGCAAAGCTTACGGCAGCGGTTTTGATGACGGGGCTCCTCATAATGGGCTGTGCGACAGAACAGGGATATGGGGCAACAAGCTCTGATACATCAGGATCGACCACAAATAACAATACGACCATAATATCATACAGCGGAAATTCGGCTGCAGCCACACCGAATCCCAGCTCAACCTATAATGAAGGCGGTTCCGAGGGACCCGCAGCCGAGGAGGGGGACAGATATAACCAGGCGACCACGACAAATCCCTTCCTTATGCCGGGCAATACCTGGGTGACTCCGGAGGCCGTGCACGGACAGGACTGCATACTGGTCCTGCCTGTTGTCAATATGTTCAAATACAACATCACGGATATCATAATCACTCCCAGACTGGGCGCAAAGACTGATGATTTCCCTTTTGAGATAAGCAATACCGGCTACACGCAGAAGATAGACGTGCTTGTGGGAGAGGACGCTCAGCCGGTATATGCCGACAGGATAAAGAATGTAGTATGGGTATTCAGGACAAGGGAAAATGTAAAGACGGGATATTACAAGATCGATTTTGATATCACCTATACGGATCCTACCTGCGCTGTGGACACGACTGTCATCTCCGTTTATGTAAAAGCGACAGGACTTCCTGAAAACGGCACAGTGGACGGGGACGGCGACAAGAAGCTCTCCACCCCGCGTCTGATAGTCACAGGCTTCACGACCACTCCCAAGGATGTTTTTTCAGGTGAGCAGTTTACACTGAACCTTTCCATAGAAAATACCTCCTCGGAGACGACGGTAAAGAATCTGCAGATCGACCTTACAGCTACAGTGGAGGGGTCGCAGACACAGGCAAGCTATGCGGCCTTCCTGCCTACATCCGGCTCCAATTCATTTTATGTAAACAGCATCGCCCCGGGAGGACATACCGACCTGACGATGGATTTTGAGGCGAAGGCGGGACTTGAACAGAAGCCCTACGTCATGACTATAGATATGAAATATGAGGATGAAAGGGCGAATGCATATGAAGGAAAGGGCAGCGTTTCGATCCCCGTAAAGCAGGTGTCGAAATTTGATATATCCACTCCTGTGGCGGAGCCGTCCATCATCGATATAGGCGAGCAGTCGGATCTTATGTTTTCCATATACAATACAGGGAAGACGACCCTGTATAACGTGCAGGTAAATGTGAAGGATCCCACAGTGCAGCAGGCTCTGGCCTATGTGGGAAACCTTGCGCCGGGAGCTACGGGAAATGTGGATGTCATGCTTACCGGAGCTGAGTATTCCGCAGGCGATAATGCATTGATACCGATAGAGATATCATATGAGGATGAGACCGGAAAGGTGAGCACCAAAACACAGAATATCGGTCTTACCGTACAGCAGAATATGACCGAGGATTTTGAGGTGGTGGATGATATACCCCTCGAGGAGCCCGGACTTCCCTTATGGCAGAAGATACTTATCGGAGTGGGAGCAGGTCTTGTCCTTTTGGGCGTGATCATTGCCATCATCAAGGCGGTGTCCAAAAGGAAAAAGCTGCGCGAGGAGGATGATCTGGCCTATGAAATACCCGATGATCCGCAGGATGCCGATGATAAAGGTCATGATGATAAGGGTCATCATGATAAGGACAAGCGCTGATGCGTTTTTCTGATAAATTCGGTATGGCATGGAGCTCTCTTTTGAAGAGGAAGCTCCGCACTATGCTCACTATACTGGGTGTCATGATCGGAGTTGCTTCCATTGTCACTATGATGGCTTTGGGCGAGGGACTGAAGCGTCAGAGCCTTGAGCTCATAGAGCAGTACGGAGGTCTGCGTACTGTAGAGGTCAGGGAGGGAAATAATCAGGGCGGCCAGAATCAGCAGGAGGGTGCAGGGGCATCAGACCCTACGAAGCTCAAGCTGTCTGACAGCACGATAAAAACCATAGAGGGAATAGATCATGTGGAAGCCGTATATCCGGTTCTGGAGTTTTCGGCTCTGATCCAGTGGGGCGCCTATAAAATGAACATATACAACGGTCAGGCCTGGCCGCTGGAGGCTATCAGGGAAAAGAACTGGAAGTTCGCGGAGGGAGACTGGCCGCGTGATGGGGATGAGCTGAAGTTCATATTCGGAAACATGGCGATACAGGATTTTGAGGATTCCAGAGGGAATATCGTTTACTGGAATACAGGAAAGACCGTGGACGTGGATCTGATGAATGATAAAATGTTTACGATCTTTGATGTTGAGGCATATAATGCATCCCAGAACAATGGCAGCCAGGAAGGCAGCGGGGCGCAGACCAATGATACTTCGGCCGGACAGAATACGGCCACAGCCACAGGAACCCCGGGGCAGAGCTCGGGGAGCTCGGGGAGCGGGGCTTCCGCTGACGGAGGCAATACCACGGTTACGCCCGCGCCCAAGAAATATGTGGTCCCTACAGCAGGAGTTCTGGAGGGCACTCTTGATGACTTTTATGAATATTCCTGGAACGTTTACTGCGACATAGAAGCCTTAAAGAGCATGTACAAGAAGGTTTTCAAGAATAAGCCCATCCCCGGACAGCCTGTCAGAAAGAACGGCAAGCCTTATCCAGAGCTTTTTTATTCCTCCTTAAATGTAACAGTGGATGATATAGAAAATGTAGAAGCAGTCCAGAAGGAGATCGGCAACCTGGGATATCAGGCAACCAGCAACTCCGAATGGATAGCCCAGTCACGGGAGCAGTCCGAGAGCCAGCAGGCGATGCTGGGAGGTATAGGAGCAGTATCATTGCTGGTGGCTGCCATAGGCATAGCCAATACGATGATGATGTCGATATATGAAAGGACGAAGGAGATCGGCGTGATGAAGGTCCTGGGCTGCGGGCTTTATGATATACAGCAGCTTTTCCTGATCGAGGCAGGACTGATAGGATGCGGCGGAGGGCTTACAGGGCTGGGACTGTCATGTATAGTGTGTATTTTGATAAACAGGGTTACGGAAGCCGCCACTGCGGTCATCCCGGTGTGGATGTATCCGGTTTCGGTAGTTTTTGCCATAGTGGTTTCAATGGTGGCGGGCTACGCCCCGAGTAAAAGAGCGATGTCACTTTCGGCACTGGATGCGATCCGGAATAATTAGATGGTTCACATAATATGGTTTACATAATATGGTATTCAGCTCTTTAGAATTTATATTCAGATTTCTTCCTGTATTTCTGATAGTATATTATTTTGCTCCTCCATACTGGAGGAACGCGGTGCTTCTGATCGGGAGCATTGTTTTCTATGCCTTCGGGGAACCGGTATATGTTTTTCTTATATTAGGCTCGGTGCTTATGAACTATCTTCTGGCACTGGGAATAGGGAAGAGCGGGAAGGGCATAAAAAAACGTTTTTTTCTAGCGGTTGACATAATTCTCAATGTGGGGATCCTTGCAGTCTTCAAATATTCTGCTTTCATAGTGGAGAATATAAACCTGCTGGGCGGCACGGAGTTTGAGGTGCCGCAGATACCCCTTCCGCTGGGGATTTCTTTTTTTACCTTTCAGATCATGTCCTACGTCATAGATGTATACAGGGGGACAGTCCCCTGCGACAGATCTCTCATAGATCTCGGGACATATATATTAATGTTCCCGCAGCTCATAGCAGGTCCCATAGTCACCTATACCGAGGTTGCCCTTGATCTGAAGAGCCGCCAGCGCAGGATAAGTGATCTTGAGGAGGGGCTTAAGCCCTTTATCATCGGGCTGTCAATGAAGGTGCTGCTTGCAAATAACCTCGGGACAGTCTGGGACAGTATGGGAACCGCGGGGTATGAGAATATCTCAACCGTCTATGCCTGGATAGGGGCGGCGGCCTATACGCTCCAGATCTATTTTGATTTTGCCGGATACTCCATGATGGCCATAGGTCTCGGAAGGATGCTGGGCTTTAGTCTTCCGCAGAATTTTGATCATCCCTATGCAGCTGTTTCAGTAAGTGATTTCTGGAACAGATGGCATATGACCCTTACCGGCTGGTTCAGGGAATATCTCTATATTCCCATGGGTGGAAACAGAAGGGGAAAAATCAGAACTTATGCAAACCTGCTCGTTGTCTGGTTCATCACCGGTCTGTGGCATGGAGCAGCCTGGAATTTCATACTCTGGGGGCTTTATTATTTCTGCTTTATCGCTGTGGAGAGACTCTTCCTCGGAAAGCTTCTGCGCAGGCTGCCCGGGTTCATCGGATGGCTGTATTCTATCCTTGTCGCCATGATCGGCTGGGTTCTTTTTGCAGTAAACGGGATGGACGATTTTATGGTTTACATAAACAGAATGTTCGGCGGATATGCAGGGGACGACTTTATGGAGCATATAGTAAGCGCTGCGATGCTTATCGCAGCAGGGGCTTTTTTTGCTTCACCATTTTTTGAGAGGGGCTATATGAGACTGAGGGACGGGGTTATGGGTCTGTTTTTGCATCTTATACTCTTCTGGGCATCTGTTACCGCTCTCGTGGATGCTGCCTATAATCCGTTTCTGTATTTCCGGTTTTAGGAGGCTGAATGAAAAGATATCCTCTTCTGATCCTTTTGATTATATCGATACTGATCGTATCACTTCCCGGCGCTGTAGTGAGCATCAGGGATATGAACTTTGCATATCCTGCTGCTGCTGTCATGATCCAGACCATTAAGAACAGACAGGTGGAAAGACTGGTATTTCCCGAAGGGAGAGGACTTCCGGACAGGATGATGTATCATCCGGAAGCAGAGGAGGAGCCGGAACAGATCAAAGCATCCGGTGAGGCTTCCTCCGGAGTAAGCGCAGATGATGCATCCCTTGTGAGAGCTGAGGTTAAGGCAGACAGGTCCCATGAGGCAGCTGACACTGTTTCGGCAGCGGAGGTTTCTGAAAACAGTACAGGCTCCGGGAATGAGAGCATATCCGAAAACAGGACGGAGGGAGCAGAGAATACAGACGGGAATGCTGAAGAGGAGACTGAGGCAGAGGAGGTCTGGCCTAAGGAATTTACCACCGTCAGTGATAATTATTTTGAGGATGCCTGCTTTATAGGGGATTCCAGGGTACAGGGGCTGGGGCTTTATTCGGATCTTCCCGGGACGAATTACGGTGTTGTAGGGATGCAGCTCTACCGTGTGTTTGACAAGAAGGCCATAAGCACCGATGCCGGCAAGGTTACGATCACGGATGCGCTCGCGGGCGAGCCTAAATACGGCAAGATATATATGGG
>CAMUZQ010000054.1 GCA_947165275.1 uncultured Lachnospiraceae bacterium
TTCATTGCATATGAACAATCATCCTGCGTGAATGTACCAGAGATTTATTATTCGGTGTACTCGTTCTCACGCCCGAGGTATGTCCGGCCTTTAATTATGCTGATATAAAAATATAATAGAAACCAGCTTATCTTGCTCAGGAGGCGAAATGGGAAAGAAATCTACTAAAGAAAACAAGAACATATATCAGACAAGCCGTGAGGAAGCAGGTCTTACAAGAGAAAAAGCTTCCGAGCTCATGGAATTTGTATCTGCTGACAGGATAGAAAAGATCGAAAGTGAGAAGTCTGCACCGCACCCTGAAGAGATACTTGCCATGGCTGATGCTTACAGGAACCCTGTCCTTTGCAACTACTACTGCTCTAAAGGTTGTCCTATCGGAAAAGAGTATGTTCCCGAGATCCAGGTTAAGGATCTCGCACAGATCACGCTTGAAATGCTTGCATCCCTCAATTCTATTGATAAGGAAAAGAACCGCCTGATCGAGATCACATCAGACGGTGCCATCACGGAAGATGAGTATGAAGACTTCGCCATGATCCAGGACAAGCTGGAAAAGATCTCTGTGACCGCCGATGCTCTGCAGCTATGGGTACGCGGGAAGATCGCAGAGGGGAATATTGACCAGAGTAAGCTCGACAGCTATAAGAATTCCCGCTTTTGAGAATTCCTTCACCTCTACAGAGCGTAGTTTTTATCTGATTTACAGCAACATCGGATAATACTTCCAGATTCCCCTCTGCATCCACTCTGTCAAGAAGACCGGATCTTACTACACTTCCTCCGCCATAGTGAAGAAGCACCTTACTTCCACCGAAACGCTTTACAAGCTCTCCGGTTTTGTTCTCAGCATCTTTCCCAAACTCAAAATACGTCGGTGAATAATACGACATAAAGTTTACTTTAACTCAAGTATTTTATCAATATTTTGTACCCTCTAACCGTGTCACCCTTTTAGCAATGCTCTGAGTTCATCCTCTTCCAGCTTTGGCAATACTTTTCTGATATGCTTTATGATCCTGTCAAGTGACTCCTCCGGGTTTCTTTTATAAGCCGATCTGCACAGCTTCTCCCCCCAATACTTTTCAGCGATATCATATCGACAGTTCCCCCATCCATATTCGTCTCCGTTTTTACGCTTGCTATATTCGTAGTTCACCGGAACAACATAGGTCTCCATCTGAAGTCTGGTGATCACTGTCTCAAACCCTTTATTTCCATCCTTCTTATAATTTAGGGCATCTTTGATATCCCTCGTAAGCACTGCACCGGCTCCGAAAAGATAGTCCACAACTCCTTTATCTTTATACGATGCAAGACCATCATCGAATCTGGCATCAAAATCATATCCGTCCCGACGGTAATTGCAAAAGTCTGACCACAGTTTAAGGCTTATAAAGCCTGCCTTTTTCTCAAAGAACTTTCCATAAACAAGTTCCCTGTTCCGCAGCACCTTTCCCTTCCAGTCCCAGGCATCCCAATGGATCCTGCCGCTCCATCTTCCCTGATACCACGCATCATATGAAATGTTTTCTTCAAGAGAAAAGCCCTCTATTCTTCCGGAGAAGAACGGCAGAAAGCCTATTTCGTTCACCAGCGCAACCAGGTCTTCTCTGTTTCTAACCTCTTCAATCATTCTTCATCAATATCAATCCTCCCCAACAAGATGGACAGTCTTATACTCGTGTCCGGGCGCAGGGAAAAATCTCTCGATTACATCAGCCGTTTTCATCTTAAGACTCGAAGTACATACGCATGGATGAAAAGCGCCTTATCCGGATATGGGTGCTTCACCTATCCGATGCATCTTTCCTGTGTCAGATATATAAATATTATGCCGTAAATACGAATTCTTTCAAGATTTATGGCACATTCAATTAAATTTAATGAAAATTTCTGAACCAATGATCCCGTCCTCAGGTTTTCCCGAGGTCAAAAAACTGCCGCAAATCCACGGCAGTTTTTTTGAACTTTATGCTCTGATGATATGTATCAGTTGTACATTCCGGTAGGCATCGGACTGCCGGGTATGCTTACGTCATAGTACTGTCCGTCGTAGCCTACGCCAAACTCAAAGCCGCATTCTTTGCAGCGATAGCTGTCGACACCTTCATCATCATCGATATTGTAAAGCTTGATAGGCGCCTCGCCCTTATTTCGGGCATTGCCACATGAGGGGCACTCGATCCAAAATCCTCCGGAATAGCCAACATCTATTCTCTGCATGAAGCCTCCGGCTATTTCCGTTACGTCATCGTCCGAAAGCGCGTTGAACTCTTCCTCTGTGAGCTTCGTTGCAACTTTATCAAGCTTCTTCGGATTTTCCACCTTCCTGTCTAATCTTTCAAATCCATCCATCATTACCTTCTCCTTTCTTTATTATTAAATAATATTTATAATTTGACTCAGAAAAAATCTTCCCAGATGTCGCCGTATTTATCGATGCCCCAGGTGATATCACAATTACGGCAGTGAAAAACGCTGCACTCATAATTGCTGTTTTCCCATGTATCTATACCCTCTCCGCTGTCCCGTCCGCAGATAGGACACTGAATCCTGTAACCCCGCGCATATCCCTTGTTCTTGCTATATCCGGCTGCTATATCAGCAACATCGTCATCTTCCAGCATGGTGACTTTTCTTTCGGTCTTCCTGAGGCTTTTTGCCGTATCAAGCAGAGCTTGGGGAACCTCGTTTTCTAAATACTCCACCATAGATCCTTCTCCTGTAAGCAGATTTTATGTTTTGAATGAATATACGATCCAGCGGAAATAATCTGCTGCATAAATGGTATATCAATGGTTGTCTGTTTCCTCCCGTAGCGTACCCCGGATCATATGAAGTCTGTCAGCTTATTCCCTGATCTTTCTTCATATTTCCTGCATTTTTCCAAAGCTCTCGTGATCCTGTGGGTTGTGGAGTTAGGTGAGATGCCCAGCATATCAGCGATCTCCTTCACCTGTATGCCCATTCCGTATCTCAAGGAGATAAGCTCCCTCTCCTCCTCTGTCAGCATTCCGAGGAGCCTTTCCACTTCTTCATAAAGGGATCTCCTCTCGACCTCTTCCTGTGTATCGTCGGTTATAGGAATATCAGGATACTCATCCACCAGCTGGGTGCGTTTCGTGTAGCCGCTCTTCGCGTGATCTATCACGGTATTTCTCGCTATCACACAGAGCCATGTGCGCTCCCCTGCAAGTGATGGATCATATTCATCAAATTTTTCAAAGGCTTTTAAGAAGGTAGTGCTGCATATATCCTCCGCGATATGTACGTTCAGAACCTTCATGTAGATAAAATTATATATGTAGCTGAAATTGTCCATGTATAATTTTTCAAAATCCCTGGTTCCTGCTGCTGTCATATTTTTTACCTCACCTTGTGTGGTTTTTTGAATCTGAGGGGAGTATACCACAACATATTGGACAAATTACGTGCACAAAACACCACGTATTATGTCAACCAAAAGGACAGATAAATTTTAGTTTTATCAGGAATAACGGGGATTTTTTCTACTCAGACAGATGATTATGTTAAATACTGCGCACGCAGTCGTCACAAAAATAAATATGATTCACATTTTCTTCACATATTTCTCATTCCCTTCCTTCCGGTTTTTTATAACAGACAGGATAACCGAAGCGGAGCCGGATGCTGTATCCGGCTCCGCTTCAGGCTTATATTTTCAGGACTCCAGCTTCTGCCTCTCTACCAGCTCGGCGAAGAAGCCTTTATTAGCGATAAGCTCGTCATAGGTGCCGTCCTCTATTATCCTGCCTTGATCCATCACTATGATGCGGTTGCAGTTTTTGATGGTGGACAGCCTGTGGGCTATCACTATCCTTGTGCATTCCAGAGAATCCAGCGACTCCGATACATGCTTCTGGGTGATATTATCGAGTGCACTCGTCGCCTCATCAAACATCAGTATCTTTGGCTTAGGGGCTATAGCTCTCGCTATCATGAGGCGCTGGCGCTGTCCTCCGGATACTCCGCCCTGCCCCTCCGATATCAGGGTAAACATCCCCATTGGCATATTTCGGATATCATCCGCCATTCCCGCAAGCTCCGCTGCCTCCCAGGCCTCCTGCTGTGAGAGCCTCGGCGCCGAGATCACTATATTGGAGTAGATATTGCCCGAAAAAAGCTTCCCGTTCTGCATGACAGTACCGATCCTTCTCCTTAAGGACTTTAGATCCAGCGAGTTCAGATCCTTGCCGTCATAATAGACGGCACCCTTCTGAGGCTTCTCAAAGCCCAGCAGTATCCTCATGAGGGTAGACTTTCCGCAGCCCGTTTTACCTACTATGGCCACATACTGTCCGGGACTGATCTTTAAGGACAGATTGTCCAGTACCAGCGGCATGTTCTCATTGTATCTGAAGGAGACATTGCTGAGCTCCACGTCTCCCGACAGGGTCTCGACTACCTCCTTCTCCTCGGTGATCTCCGGAACTGCATTTAGTATGGGCCTTGCCATCTCCAGAATAGGACGTATCTGAGCCACCTGCACGGCTATATTGGCAAGAGCCGTAAAGGCACCGCTCACCATACCGTAGGCTGCGTTAAAAGCATAGTATTCCGCCACTGTTACACCGGACTTTATGGCCATTATATACATTACCATGGAGCCTGTAAGGGATATCACAGCCATGATGACGGGATTTATCCTCAGATAGGCCGGAGGATTATACGTAAGCCTTGCCTCCTCCGCATACAGCTTTCCCCAGCGGGCAAAGGCTCTTTTTTCCGCTCCCGTTATCTTGATCTTCTGTATCCCGGAGATCAGGGCATAACACATGCCGCTCTCCTTAGATGAAAGCTCCATTCTCCTTTTGGTTATCCTCATCTGCATGAGAGCTGTGGTTACGGAAACTATCAGCGTGATAATGGTGATGATGACAGACGGCAGCACGAGGGACGGCGCGTATTCAAAGATCTGAGCGATATAGATCAGTGAAAAGACCGATGTCAGCCCCGTAGATACTCCTATCCCCAGCATCTGATCCACGAGAGTGCCTATAAGTCCAGCCCGGTTTGAAAGCTCACCTGAGCTGTATTCCTTGAAAAAGCCGGGAGGCAGTGACAGTATCCTCATCATCGTGGCCGCCTCCACATTGACATCGACCTTCGTGGAAAGCCTTGTCATGATAAGGCCCTGTACCGTGGAAAAAAGCGTCGAGCTAAGCATGATGCATACCATGAATATCGAGACCCCGAGCAGCATCTGCATGCTCCCCGACTCTATGACATCGGAAAAGATGATCTTATTCATCCGCGGCATAAGCGTTCCGATAAGAGTAATGATAAGGGCACAGACTGCAAATAATACCAGGTCGGAAACAGCTATATTTTCCCAGATGTACTGCAAAAGGCCGCCCACACCGATGCTCCTCAAAGGAAAAGGCTTATAAAAGGCTATCGCCTCGATGTCAAAAAGCTTTTCCTCAGCCTTGCGTATCTTTCGACGCTTCCCTGTCTTTGCATCATAGAAGGTATAGCCCGAGAACCTGTCGGGGATCAGCGCCACCACGCTGTTATCATCCTTCCTGAAGCCAAGCATGGCTCCCGCAGCATCCTTTGTCCAGCCCGGATCAAGCTCCACATTACGTCTCATGATGCCATAGGGGCGCATCAGATATTCGAGCACCTCATTCATATCCTTGATATTGTCCGGGATCTCCCGCGATCTCGCATGATAATATTTCAGTATCTCATCGATCGCGTCCTTGGTCTTCTGCCTCTCATCGTTCAGGGCATCAGACAGCCTCTTTCCCATCACGGCTCCCGCTATTTCAAGGAAAGAGTCCTCTATAACCTCATCATCCCTCAGTGTCCTGAGGCTTATCTTTTCTTCAAACCAGCCCACGTCCTGTCTCTCCTATTCTGCCCCCGATCTCCCATCGGGAGAGCCCGTCGCGGCTTTTCAGCGACAGGCGAAACTACATTATTCAACGGATATCAGCCGCGTATAAAGTCCATTGTTTTTCATAAGCTCTTCATGCCTGCCGCGCTCTGCCACCCTGCCGTTATCGAGCACCAGTATCTCATCACAGTCCCTTATGGTGGACAGCCTGTGTGCTATGACTATACAGGTAATGCCGCGCTCCCTTATGGAGTCCACCACCTCAAATTCAGTCTTGGCATCTAAGGCGCTGGTCGCCTCATCCATTATGATGATGGCGGGATCCTGGGCAAGCACCCTTGCTATCTCAAGCCTCTGCCTCTGGCCCCCGGAGAAATCCTTTCCTCCCTCCGTGATCCTGTACTGATAACCGCCGTCTCGGAGCATGATATCCTCATGAAGCCTCGCGTCCCTGGCCGCCATTATCATTTCAAAATCCTGTATCGTGCTGTCCCACATCTTTATGTTGTTTGCGATGGTATCCTCAAACAGGATGATGTCCTGATCTACCACAGCCACTGAGCCGGTAAAGGAATTACGGTCAATCTCGCTTATCTTCTTGCCGTCAAAAAGGATCTCACCGCTCCATGGCTCGTACAGTCCCGAGATCAACTTTGAAAGGGTTGATTTGCCGCAGCCCGAAGCGCCTACAAATGCTACACTGCTGCCGGGCTTCAGCTCCAGATTGAAATCCTCTATAAGAGGCTTGCCGAGCCTTGAATATCCGAAGGTTACGTTTTTCATCGTCACCGTTCCGGACAGATTGTCATATTTTTTTTCTCCGTCAGGCTTTTCCCACTCGATATTGGTATCAGAGGGATAGGTCATGACATCCTCTATCCTCTCCATCCTCGAATGCATCTCCTGCATGGTCTGTCTGGCTGATATCAGGGATGAGGCCGGCGCCATAAACTGCCCCATGAATCCCTGAAAGGCCATTATCATACCCGTTGTAAATCTTCCCATGATGCAGAGCGCTACTCCGAGGATCAGTACCACGATATTGGCAAGCTTTGAAAGTATTCCGGGGATCATTCCAAGATAAGCGTTTATCCTCTGAAACCTTACGGTCTGGGTATTGACACTTGCCTGATAGCCCGACCAGGTTTCAAAAAATCCGTTCTCCGCTCCGCTGGCCTTTATTGTCTCTATCATCTCTATGCCTGATACGGTATTGCCGGCGAGCTTTCCCTGATCCCTCATCATGACCCTCGTGATATTTATCCTTTTCTCCGAGATGATGCGGGACACCCAGATATTGCCGGCTACCGAAAGCAGTCCTACCGCAGTGAGCATAGGGGAATACCTGAGCATCACTACGAGATAAAAGATCATCATTATGGTATTTAAGGCAAGAGGCGCTACAGTATTTACGATATCATTCGCGATGGTGGCATTGTCCGCCTGTCTCTGCTGTATATCTCCCGCCATCCTCTGTGAAAAAAACTCCATCGGAAGGGTCAGGACCTTGTAAAGATATGAGGTGTTTCCCACTACCGCCAACTTGCCGTTTATACGCAGGGAATAGATAGTCCTGATAAAGACCGCGATGACCTGCAGGATGGATACCCCGGCGAGAGCTATGATGAAGGGCATGAACCATTCAGGATTAAGGCCGGTAAGGAGCTGATCTATGAATATCCTTGAAAAACCTGCCATTATTATCCCGGTAATGGAGCCTATGAGGGTAGTCAGCACCACGAAGGCCACGGCAGGACCTGATCCCGTAAGGCGCTTCCTTGCAAACTCATATATACTCTTGGGTTTACCGCCCGGCTCGAAGGCCTCGGTCGGCTGAAACATCAGGACTATGCCGGTAAAGCCCCTGTCGAACTGCTCGTCCGTCAACACGACGCTTCCCCTCGCGGGGTCATTGACATAGACCTTGTCCTTCTTAAAGCCGGTCACTACTATGAAGTGGTCGAATTCCCAGTGCACTATGCAGGGAAAGATCCCGTGCTCCTTCAGCACGTCGGGAGCCATCCTGAAGGGCGTGGCTTCGAGGCCATAGCTTCTCGCAGCTATCAGCACATTTTTTGCGTTGGAGCCGTCCCTTGAGACGCCGCAGTCCGACCTCATCTGCTCCAGGGGCACCCATCTGCCATAATAGGCCAGCACCATATCAAGGCAGGCTGCGCCGCACTCCAGCGCCTCCATCTGCATGATAACAGGCACCTTAACGACTTTGTTTCCTGAATTATGGATTTCCTCTACATTCATATTCAGTTCACCACGAATGAAATGGGATGTATCGTCTCCGAAGAACCATCGGCCCTGTTCACGGTCACATTACCCAATATGCCCCAGGCTATCACACCTGAAAGGAGAATAATGATAGCCGCCATCACCAGCCATACACTGGGGCTTGAAACCTTGATATAATCATTCAGCTTTTCAGGTGAGGATATCCTGTCGATACTCTCCTCCCTGTACACCTGCTTGCGCTCACTCATTTACCACTCCTCCTTATCATTACCCTCTCCTCTTTAACCGATCCTTCTTTTTTCTGCATGATGATATCAAGCAGCCTTTCCCTGAGGTCAGTCCTTTTGGAAAAGTCCGCCGCCTCAAACAGCATCTCTATATCATGATCACTCCATTCCATATTCCGTCATCCTCCTGATGAACACTATATAACCTTCTTAAGGAGCGTAACCTGTCAGCATCCGGCTCAAAATGAAATCCCGGACTCCAAAATATATATACGATACAGGCAAAAAAAACTGCCGCGATCCGCAGCAGTTTTTTTCCTGATCTTCCGTTATATGATCTCTCAGATGTATGCAGCATCCATAGGCTGAGGTCCTACGGGGTCATCCATATAGTAGAACTGTCCGTCAGGGCCAATACCGAAATCAAATCCGCACTTATTGCAGTGGTAAACATCGATCCCTTCGCTGTCATCGATCCTGAGAAGCTTGATCGCCTTTTCGTCTGCGATACCGCATGCCGCACAGTTGATCCAGAGTCCACCTGAATATCCAATGTCCCGCTTCTGTCTGAAGCCTCCTGATATCTCCTCGATATCATCTTCCGTAAGCTCGTTGAATTCTTCCTCAGTGAGCTTCTTTGCCACCTTATCCATCTTGTGGCTGGGATCTACCTTCTTGTCTATTCTTTCAAACAGTGCCATATTTCCTTCTCCTTTCAGTTTTTGTTTTGGATGCGTATCACTCATGTGATTTATATAAATATACGGATGACTGAAACTAATCTGCCGTAATTTTTTTTTGTTTTATTATCTTCTCCGGAAGGGATCTGATCATCTCTCTGGAAGGCTCTGCCCAGGCATACTCCCTCAGGTATCTGTCCGGCTTTATTCCATCCGCCCCCCTATCGCCTGAGAGGAGTTTCCAGAAGTCACAGTCTATCCTGTCCCTTCTAAGGGCAAGCTGGCGGTGTTCCTTGATGATCACATCCTCCATCCCGATCTTATCAAGACTCTTTCTCAGCTCATAGAGCAAGGTCCGGAAAATATGCTTTGCAGAATCATGATCCTCTGTTTCCTCCCAGAGTATATCCACGATCTCATCCACGAAACAGGGCGCTCCCTGACGATCGATCAGAAAAGCAAAGAGTTCCCTGGATTTGCGTCTCGAAAAAATCAGAGGTTCATCATCTATATCGACTTCGAAATTACCGAAGCATTTTACAGTGAGCTTTTTATCCTTCTTTATCTCCGGAGTGTCCTGCTCTATTTCATCCTGTCCCATCACGAGCGACGCCAAAGTCATCTCACCCATGGAATACTGGCTCATATATTCTCCCTTGAATTTCGAGACAGCCTCAGGCTTCCCCTCAAGATAATCATAATAATCGCAGTCCACCATCGTCTTATTGATACCCATCTTGCCCCAGGATCGAATGATAGCTTCACCGACGCCGTGCATATTCAAAACGGATTGCAGATGGGAGATAAGCCGGCGGAGATAGTTTGTGGCAGCAGGTCCCCCGTCACTTTCAGGCCAGAGAGCGCAGACCATCTGGGGAATATCACAGAGATCCCCCTGCCTGTCTATCAGATACGCCAGAAGCTGCTTGGTCTTTGCTCTTTCAAAGGTGATCGGTATACCGTTCACAAAGGCCTCGAAGGTGCCAAAGCATCGCACCTCAAGCCGTCTGCTTTTTTCATTTGCCTGCTTGATCGAGTAGCGGAGATTTCTCATGGTGCTGCGGATATCCTGCTCCGAGACAGGTTTCATGAGATAGCCGCTGGCGAATAAGCCAAAAGCCCGCACCGCGTACGAAGCGTCTCTGGTAACAAAGACTATATTGGTTTCCGACTGTCGGAGAAGTATCTTTTCCGCTATCTCTATTCCCTTAGAATCAGGGAGCTCGGTATTTATGAACACGACGTCGATCTGATACTGATCGGCAACCTTCAGGGCTTTGCTGCCGTTTTCGGCTCTGATATGATCACCATCACTATCGATATTAGAAAGTATGCCGGATATGATAGAAAGATCCTCCGGATTTCCATCTACTGTCAGGGTTATCATGACACCTTCACTGCTTTGCTCTAGTACCCCGAATATTAATTAACTGGCACATTCGCTTGTCTGATTGCCCATATGCTGCTTCATCCTCAATCGGCAATGCCCGCATTGCCTCATTCGGCTTCATTGCATATGAACAATCATCCTGCGTGAATGTACCAGAAATTTATTATTCGGTGTACTAGTTTCCTCCGAAGTTTACACTACTTCAGGGGAACCATGTTTTCAATGAGGTGTCACAGAATGTCACGCTTTTTTTACTTTTTGGAAGGGAAACGTACAGGCCGGGAGCTTTCATTCTTTGCAGATATGGATCAGGCGGAAAACCTGTTCTGCTGTATCCGTAAGGTTCATTCCTGCTGTTTTTTGATCCATCGCTTCATCCAGGGTCATTATCTCTCTGAGAGCAGGGAAATATGCATCTATTCCATATTCGTTGCATACACTGGCATCAGATGCTGCGCTTCCGGACAGGGCTATTACCGGCTTGCCATATTTCTTTGCAAGCTCTGCTACTCCTGCCGGAGCCTTCCCCATGATCGTCTGGCTGTCGAGCCGTCCCTCCCCGGTAATGACAAGATCTGCATCCCTTATATGTTTTTCAAGACCTGTTTCTTCGAGGACTATCTTTATCCCCGGTTCAAGAGAAGCATTCAAAAATGTATGAAACGCAAATCCAAGTCCTCCGGCTGCGCCTGAGCCGGGATATCGCGGGTCAGCGTCTGGTTTTAGCTTCGAGGCGATCCCGGCATATCTTTCAAGCCAGCTGTCCATCAGTTCTATCATTTCGGGTGTTGCTCCCTTCTGCGGACCATATACTGCACTTGCCCCGTTTTTTCCGCAAAGCGGATTGTTAACGTCGCAGGCTATGCGAAAGGTGCAGTCATCAAGTTCATGAAGGATGTGATCCGATCTGATCACAGTCAGCTTACTCAGCCCCTGTGCTCCGGAGCTTATCGATGCTCCTGTTTCATCGATAAGATCGTATCCAAGAGCCTGGAGCATGCCTGCTCCTCCATCATTGGTAGCACTCCCTCCTATCCCCACGATAAAGTGACGTATGCCTTTATCTATCGCATCCTTTATCATCTCACCAACCCCAAGGGTAGTTGTATGCAAAGGGTTTCTTTTGTTTTCTTCGATCAGTGTGAGACCGGCTGCCGCGCTCATTTCCATGACCGCGAGATTGTCATTGATGATACCATATACTGCATCCACCGTATCCCCAAGGGGTCCTGTGACGGAAATGCTCTGCAAACGGCCTCCCATCCCTTTAGTGAGAGCCTCTGTTGTACCCTCACCTCCATCTGCGATCGGGATAACTGAAATCTCCGAATCTTTATATACGCGCAGTATCCCTTTCTTAACTGCCTCTCCCGCTTCAATAGAGGACAGGCTTCCCTTGAATGAGTCTATTGCCAATACTGCTTTCATATTACCGTCACATCAACCTCTTGTATATCCAGCATGCTCTCGATCTGATACATCAATACCCCGGCTGCACTGTCATATTCAACTGTTTTTTCCACTGATCTGATAAGGTCAGGTTCACCTTTCTTTCAGATAGGCTTCAACTCGTTTGGCCACGTTCTCCTTGATGTTGTTATAGAAGAACAGATAATCTTCGTTATGACGCCCATCCGGTCCAAAGAACCGGGCGGCAGCCTTGGCAGTCTCCTCGTCCATCGGTTCACCTTTTGCGTGAGTTATGACCACGCCGCGGGCAAGGTTGATCTGCGCATCCGCACCGACATCTTTGATCTCCGGCTTACCTGTTTCCTGATCCGTCATGAGAGACCCCAGATTCATGCTCGCCGGAGCGTAGGTTTCATCAAGCTTCCAGTTGAGGGGGTTTATGCTCCTCGTGTTAGGCAGTACCACAATGTTATTGGCATTGACCTCCGCGTTTTTAGGACCCTCCGTGTTCCAGGCGATGATGACGCCCGTATCAGTCTCGCCGGTGGCAAACTTCAGATGCGGATTGGCCGCGAGATACTCATCCGTGACGGAATAGCCGATGGTATAGGCAGCGACCATACGCGCATAGTATTCGGGATGATCCTTAAAGTACGTCCTCAGCAATAGTAAAGACATGGCCGAGCCCTGGCTGTGCCCTGCGAGGATGAACGGGCGGCCGCCATTGCAATTCTCAAAGTAGTAGTCAAGCGCAGCTGTTATATCATCATAGGGCATACCTAAAAGTCCCTCGTCGATGTTCCCGGTCTTCTTGCTGATCTCCCCTGCATATTTTAAGCCGGACTGACGGTAATACGGCAAAAACAGGTTCGTGGAAGCCTCGAACGTGGTCGCATGCCCCTTGTACTCGACCTCTACCCCCGCCAGCATCTCTTCGTTGTCGAGTGCTGCGTAATCAGGCGCGCCTTCTTCAAAACTGGTCATAATGTACTCTGTCGCATAAATGTAGAATGTATCGATGTCCTTGGTTATCTCAGGAAACTTGTACCAGTTTGCCTTCTGTGAATAATCTGTTTTTTGATTCATATCTTACCTCCAATATTTTTTTCGCTTCTTTACTGCGAAGTCTGTTTATAATGCCAATCAAAGCCCAGGTACTCTACTCGCGCGCGGCGACGATATCTAAAAGGTAACCTGGAGTAAAGAACTTGATCAGGTCCTTAAACTCTCTTTTCATGTATCGCTCTCCTTTCTTGAATCCCCTTCTGTATCCATTCTATCAGATAAACTATCGAACACCAACAGCATCTGGCAAACTGGATGAACCGGGTAGACTTATGCTGTTGCATCTGCGCTATTTGTCAAGCTGCTGCTTTGAAACAATCTCCTCAAAGAATCCCTTCTTTTCCATCAGCTCATCATATGTGCCCTCTTCCACTATCCTGCCCTCGTCAAGACAGATTATCCTGTCACAGTTTTTGATGGTTGAAAGCCTGTGAGCCACCACTATCCTGGTGCATTTCAAGGCATCGAGGGAATCCGACACATGCTTCTGGGTGATATTGTCAAGGGCGCTTGTAGCCTCGTCAAATATGAGGATTCCCGGCTTCTTGCAGATGGCACGGGCTATCAGGAGACGCTGGCGCTGTCCTCCGGAAAGCCCGCTGCCTCCCCTGAGGTATAACGGCAATGACGGATACTTTGTCCGATACTCCTTAAGAAGTGGAATCATAAACTTGTCGGCATCCTTGCTGCAGTAATGAGTTCCGTCTCTTAATTCCATTTTTAGCAGGTCACCGGTTATGCCATCGAAGCAAAGAAGTGGATGATATCCATGAGCCTGATAATGATAGTTAAAAGCCTCGCCTTCCTGATGCCCGTAGGTGTTGAGCAGTGTTGAATCCAGATCAAAGAGCATGTGTTCCGGAGACTTTATTGCATAAACGATGTCGCGCACGGCCTGTTCTATCCGGGCGAACTGTTCAAGCTTCTCGCACAAGAAGTCATACGTTGTCATCCTCAACGTATTCCGACTGCTGTTCTCCGAATATACAAAACCGCGATTACCAAAACAATCGGAAAACCTATTCCCGCTAAAACTCCTGCCTGCAGATCATTTGCCGCTTTCTGAGATACATTACCAATAATCGCCGGTCCTGCAGCTCCGCCTAAATCCCCTGCCAGCGCAAGAAGCGCATACATCGCTGTACCGCCGGATGGAAGTATCTGGGCAGAAATACTGATGGATCCGGGCCACATGATACCTACGGAGAATCCACACAGAGCGCAACCCGCTAATCCTATTAACGGAATCTCTGCCAGTCCTGCAACCAAATAGCACGCCAGACACATTACTCCTGATGCCATCATAAAGATTGTCAGATCAACTTTTTCACCAAGTTTTCCATAAAGCAGTCTGCTGATACCCATACATGCTGCAAAGCCACAAGGGCCTGCCAGATCGCCGACTGTTTTGGAAACATGCAATGCTGACTCAGCAAATGCAGATGCCCACTGTCCCATCGCAATTTCCGAGGAACCGGCACAGATCATCAGAACGATAAAAATCCAAAACGATTTTGTTTTGAAGAGTTCAGATATTGTCATGCTCTTACCATCTTCAACCAGCGGTTCTATCGGACAGGTTGCGAAATTGCAGATGTTGTAAAATGGTATGATCGACCATATTAATGCCATTATTCTCCAGTGTTCTATGCCAAAAACAGTAAAGAAAACCGTGGAGCATAATACAACTCCAACCCACCCCCAACAATAAAATGAATGCAAAAGACTCATCATAGAATCCTTATTCTCAAACGGACATGCCTCAATGATCGGACTGCCCAATACCTCTATCAGACCACTCCCTATAGCATAGATAATGACACATGCAAGTATTCCATGAAATGGTATCGGCAGTAAATCAGGTAAGAATGCCAGTCCCGCAAGCCCTGTTCCCGAGGTAATGGCCGCTGCAATAATACATACTCTGTATCCCAATTTATCTACGATTCCGGCACATAATAAATCTACTATCAGCTGGGTAACAAAGAAACATGATGATATAAGTGCAAGCTGACCAAAGGATATACCATAGATGTTGTGGAATGTTATAAACAACAGCGGAACAAAATTTGCACATATAGCTTGCGTTACAAATCCAAGATAGCAGGCAAGCTGTGTTTTTCTATAATTCTTCTTTTCCATACACTCTCTGTTTCGAAGATGTCATCTATTATATCTGTATCTGTCTCTATTGTAACCCCTTATACAGGACATCTACAAACAAACTCATCCCAGGTACATTTCAAGTTTGTCTCCATTTTATACTCTGACACAATCCCCCCGATAGCCAAAAATAATCAAAAATAATAAATCAACCCCTGTGCTCCCCGATGCTCTTGACAAATACGAACATTTGTTCGATAATGAAAAAATAAAAGAAACTTCAAAACAATCAGATGGGCTGACTATGGACATGGATAAGGCTGATAAAGTATATATTGCGATAGATCTGAAGAGCTTCTACGCATCAGTGGAGTGCGTCGAGCGCGAGCTTGATCCCCTTACCACCTGTCTCCTTGTGGCGGATGCCAGCCGCACAGACAAGACCATATGCCTTGCGGTCTCTCCGGGGCTCAAGGCATACGGGATTCCCGGAAGGCCAAGGCTTTTTGAAGCAAAACAGGTGGTAGCCAGGGTGAATGCTGACAGAAGATATAACGCGCCTCATAAGTGTCTTAACGGAAAATCCTTTTATACATATGAGCTTGATGATAATCCGTCACTTGCGCTTGACTTCATCACCGCCCCGCCACGCATGTCGCTGTATATGAAGTACAGTACGGACATTTATAAGATATACCTGAAATACATAGCCCCGGAGGATATCCACGTGTATTCTTGCGATGAGGTTTTCATTTACGTCACGCCTTATCTGAATACTTACAATATGTCCCCCCATGATCTGGCCATCACTATGATACGCGATGTCCTTTCCGCCACCGGCATAACAGCTACCGTGGGAATAGGTACCAATATGTTCTTATGCAAGGTGGCGATGGACATAGTAGCCAAGCATATGCCCGCTGATAAGGACGGAGTGAGAATAGCAGAGCTTGATGAGGCTTCATACAGGGAGAAGCTCTGGCCACATATGCCGATCACCGATATCTGGAGCATCGGAGGTGGGACTGCCAGACGGCTGGCAGGGATGAACTTATTCACAATGGGGGACGTGGCACTTTATTCCGAATACTGCGAGGACGCCCTTTACAGAGCTTTCGGGATAAAGGCGGAGCTGCTTATAGACCATGCGTGGGGCTGGGAGCCCTGCACCATCGACCATGTTAAAAATTATGTGCCGCAAAATAGCAGTCTCAGCACCGGACAGGTACTGACAAGGCCGTACACCTTCTCTGAAACCAAAGTGATCGTGAGGGAGATGTCGGACATGCTGACACTTGACCTTGTAAAGAAAAACATGGTCACGGATCAGATGACGCTCACAATCTGCTATGAATGGCTCAAGGATCCCGATGCCCTGTCTGCATATAAAGGGACTGTGCACTATGATTTTTTTGGCCGCCCTACGCCAAAGCACGCCCATGGCACTGCAAACCTCAAGGAAAAGACTGCATCCACACGTATCATCACGAATGCCGTGGTATCCCTTTATGAACGCATCACGGACAGGACGCTTATGATAAGGCGTGTGGTAATCTGTGCCTGCAATATCACCTCCCGTTCCCTTCTAATTCAGGAGGAATATGAACAGCTTGACCTCTTTACTGATTATGAGGAACGCGAGCGGCAGAGACAGGCAGAAAAGGAAATGGCGCAGAAAGAAACCGCCATCCAGCTTGCCACGCTTGAAATAAAGCGCAGATACGGAAAAAACGCCCTTCTCAAGGGTACAAACTTCCTGAAGAGTGCTACGGCAAGGGAAAGGAACAGACAGGTAGGGGGACACAGGGCATGAATGATTACAGTAAGATAATTGACCACCCGCATTACAGGTCAAGGAAAAGAAAGCCTATGTCCATGATGCAGAGGGCGGCTCAATTTTCACCGTTCGCTGCCCTCTCCGGCTATGACGAGGCAGTGAATGAAACAATGCGTGTGACCAAGTCCAAAAGGCTGCTTGATGATGATGCCAGGAATGATATAGACCGAACCCTGCGCTTAGCGCTGCTTTCACATAAGCCGGTCAGGATCACTTATTACGTACCCGATCCATCAAAACCCGGCGGCTCCTATATTACCTTTACAGGCTGCATACATCAGGTATATATGCTGGAAGATGTGGTTGTAATGGATGACGGCTCTGCTATACTGATGTACAATATCACCGATGTATCCTTGCAGGAATAGAATACCAAAGAATACCGGAAAACGTATGTGTACCAGATACTTCATGGACAGGGACGAAACTGTCATATCCTCTATAATAGATACCGCGCTTTCTACTAAGCTGGCTCGGAAGTTTCAGATCGAACTCTCCAAACCGATGGTCACATCGGGCGAAGTGCACCCCACCGATGTCGCTCCCGTACTCGCACCAAACGGCCGGGGGGAAAGGGCTGTCTATCCGATGAAATGGGGCTTTACTATCACGGTAGAAGGAAAGCAGAAGCCCGTTGTGAACGCCCGCATTGAAACCGCTTCTTCCAAGCCTTTATTCAGGGACGCCTGGGCAAAGCATCGCTGCGTCGTTCCCGCTTCGTGGTATTTTGAATGGGAGCACCCCAAAGATGGTCCTGGCGGATCAGAAAAAGGCGAAAAATACGTGATCCAGCCAAAGGATAAATCCGTCACATGGCTCTGCGGACTCTATCGGATAGAAAATGACTATCCAGTCTTTGCTGTCATTACAAAGCCCACCACAGAAGAGCTTTCACGGATACACGACAGGATGCCGCTTATACTCTCAGAGGACAGGATAGATGACTGGATAAGCCCCGATAACGATCCTAACACACTCATCGGATATGCTCTTACGGAAATGATAGCCGAGAAAGCAACCGTATGAGAAACGCCTTTGAATGTGAGGCTTTGAGGCTTCGAACTATTTTATCAGCCTTCCTCAATCCTCTGAAGGATCCCTGCCACATCTATTCCGGGATGGGTAAGATACATGCGGCAGATATCATCTGCAAGAGCGGAACTGCGATAGCACGAACGAGCTATATCCTATGCTCTCTTGCCTTTATCAGTTATAGTATCATTCGCAGACGTAATGATAGAGACCATCTTTTCCGCATACTTTTCCTTTTCAAGCATCAATACAAGCGGTTTTTCCGCTCCGTAAT
>CAMUZQ010000055.1 GCA_947165275.1 uncultured Lachnospiraceae bacterium
CTTCGAAGTCAGGCTCTCCTGCCTCTTCCGGCTCTTCCTCAGCTGCTGCTTCAGGAGTGCTCCCGATCTCGATCTCCGGCTCGGGCTCTGCTATGGCTTCGGGCACATACGAAATTTCCGGCACAGGTTCAGCCTCAGCTTCCGGTTCCACCGCAGTCTCATAGACCTCCTCAGGCTCAGGCCCATATTCCGGCTCAGCCCCGTACTCTTCCTCCGGCTCGTACTCTTCCTCCGGCTCGTATTCCGGCTCGGGTTCAGGCTCCGGCTCCTCGACAATGCCATGCCCTGTCATCGCCGATATGAATGAAAACTTTGGATTGGCCGGTATCTCCAGGATACGGAATCCCTCGAGTATATCATCATCAAGGAAGTCCGGCTTCTCCGGCTCTTTATTGCCTCCGGACTTACCTTTTTTATCAGTCAGGCTCCACCGGTCGGCTTCTGCCTCTATCTCCGCGATCTCTTCCGGTCTCTCCGTCTGCTCCGACAGGATAAAAAGCTCTTCCTCCGTATGATAGGACGATACCGGTTTTTCTGTTTCTGTATCTCCTCTATGCTTTACCGGGATCTTACTCTGAGATACCGGCTCTTCCTGCTGGTTTCTTTTGCCGATAAAATTATTCTTCTTGTGTCTTCTGTTTCTGTTACCCATAGATTTGTATTATATCATAAAAAAGGATAGGCTCAAAGACACAAAGGAGGGCGGATATTATCTGACACCCCCTGCAAAACAGTTACAATGCACTTTGTTTGCAGCTGCAAAAAATGTAAAGTCATTCATTTTGCCCGCAATCCTTTACAACACAGATTTCTTGTGATAGTATAGTTACGGTCGGATTAATCGACCATACAATTTTTGGAGGTCAAAGTCAATGAAAGGTACGGTTAAGTGGTTCAACAATCAGAAAGGCTATGGCTTTATTAATGATGAGACAGGCAAGGATGTGTTCGTTCATTATTCAGGTCTTAATATGGAAGGCTTCAAGTCATTAGACGAGGGTCAGGCTGTTGAATTCGACGTAGTAGAAGGTCCCAAGGGTCCTCAGGCTACCAATGTTACAAAGCTATAATTCTTAGCAATGCCACTTTTCTTATATACACCAGAATAAGCAGATTGATAAGGAATAGTTAACGAGGACTTTGCATCAGAGGATGCAGAGTCTTTTTCTTTAACCTCAAAAACCGCTCTAAACCCCGCCGTTGCTGAGGCACAGCTCCTTGAATTCTCCCTGCACGGTATTAAAAGCAGCAACCACATTGGGATCGAACTGCATCCCCGCGGCCTGGTTCAGGATCGCGCAGGCCTGCTCATGAGTGACTGCCTGCTTGTAGGATCTTTTTGATACCAGAGCATCATAAACATCACATACAGCAACTATACGGGCAAGCTGAGGTATCTCATTTCCCCTCAGGCCATCCGGATATCCTCTGCCGCACCACTGCTCATGATGGGATCTGGTCATCTGATACATATATGTTATGAAAGGCGAATTGGGAAGAAGATAGGAAAACTTCTGTATGGAATCCGCCGCAAAAAGCGTATGCTGCTTCATTGTATCAAATTCATCAGGGGAATACTTCCCCTCCTTCTGTATGATACTGTCAGGCAGACCGATCTTTCCCATGTCTATAAGCTGACTCGACATCAATATGAGATTCAGATCAGTTATGGGATATCTGGCACTTCCGTCACGCATCATCTTCTTAAGCAGGATCTCCATGTATTTGGAAACCTTTTTACAATGCGAGCCAGTAAAACCATCCTTCTTTGTAATAAGGTCAGCGATCATGCCGACAATGAAATACTCCAGATTGCCTACCTTGCTCAGAGCCTCCGAGGCCTTTCCCTGAAGCTCGTTATTATATTCCTGAAGCTGCAGATTGTAATCCTGGAGAGTCTGGTTCTGCTCGGCTATCTTAGCCTTGTCGTCGGCGATCCCGATATGCAGACCCACCTTCTTTTTAAGGATCTCTGAAACGAAGGGCTTGATCACATAGTCTACGGCGCCGAGCTGATATGCCTCAAGCTCCGTCGCCACGTCATTGGTTCCCGAAACGAAGATAACGGGGATCTCCTTAAGCCTGGGATCAGCCATCATCTTGCTGAAAAGCTCAAATCCGTTTATGGCCTTCATATCTATGTCAAGCAATACCAGAGATGGCAGCCTTGATACCTTTTTCATATAATCCAGGGCATGTCTTCCATTCTGCTCCGTCATCACCCTGTAGGAGCCCTCAAGGGCCCTCTCTGCCACCAGCAGGTCTGTAGGACTGTCATCTATTACCATTACGATATGCATCTGAGTATCTCCTCTATATCCAAAGTCCCGCCAAAAATATTCAAAGCAGATCCTACCGTAACATCTATGCGGCCATCGCCTGCTTCCTTAAGCCTGATTATATCACCGAGAGTACCTACACCGCCGGCATAGGTCACAGGAACTGTCGAAGCCTTCAGTATGGGAATAATATCCTCATCTATGCCCTGCTGCTTCCCCTCGGTATCTACAGCATGAACCAGAAATTCCGAAGCATGATCAGCAAAGAACTCCAAAATACCTGGTTCAAGCTTCTCATCAGTGAATCTCTGCCATCTGTCCGTTACAATATAATGTTCCGTCCCCCTTCTCCTGCATGAGAGATCAAGGCAAAGATGTTCCCTTCCAACTGCCTTTTCCATGGCAGCCAGAGCCCTGCGGTCGATACGTCCGTCCTTAAAAACATAGGAAGTCACGATCACATGGCTTGCACCGGCCTCGAGAAAAACCTTCGCATTCTCCGGATCTATACCGCCGCCTGCCATCATGCCTCCGGGATATGCCCTCAGAGCTGCGAGAGCCTGTTCCCTCGTTGCCTCGTAATGCACGGAATCCCGTGGATTCAGAAGGATCACATGACCTCCGTCAAGTCCCCTTTCCCTGTACAGAGAAGCAAAATATGCCGCGTCCTTATCCGAAACATAATTCTCATCCGCGGTATCTCCCCTGTCCGACAGGCTGGATCCCACGATCTGCTTCACTCTGCCGTTATGGATATCGATGCATGGCCTGAATCTCATACATACTCAGTCATCGGAAGCTGATACCACATCCTGCATGGTGTACATCCCGGCCTTTTTCCCCTTCATGAAGATCGCAGCCCGGACAGCTCCCTTTGCAAATACAGCCTTGCTGTAGGCCCTGTGCGAAAAGGTTATGACCTCATCCTCTCCGGCAAATATGACATCATGATCTCCGGGTATATTCCCGCCCCTTACAGTCGAGATCCCTATCTCATCATGAGGTCTCGCCTCAGATCTTGACGACCGGTCATAGACATAACTGTATCTTTTATCCGCTCCGGCATTCACCGCATCAGCAAGGTAAAGCGCCGTACCGGAGGGCGCATCCTTTTTGAGATTATGATGCTTCTCGACTATCTCGATATCAAAGCCCGCCGGGGCAAACTGCTTCGTCGCTTCCGTCAGAAGCTTTGCCAGCACATTGACTCCCAGAGACATATTCGCCGACCGGAGGATCGCCACCTCACCTGAGGCCTTATTTATTGCCTCCTTCTGCTCATCACTGTACCCTGTGGTGCAGAGGACCAGAGGTATATTCCTGCTCTTCCCGTAGGAAAGAAGGCTGTCCAGCGCGGCTGCAGCCGAAAAATCGATCACGACATCGGCCTCCTCGCTGCATTCGGATATGTCATCATACACGGGATAGGTATTCTCTTTTCCCTTAAACTTATCTACACCGGCGACTATCTCAGCCCCGTCAGTTTCGGAAACTATCCTGGTGATGGTCTGTCCCATGTGGCCGTTGCAGCCACTCAATATTATGCGAACCATGCTCTGTCCTCCGGTCACTGTATAAGTCCGAAGCTCTTCATGGCCTTTTTAAGCCTCTCCAGATTATCAGGCTCCATGGGTGAGAGCGGTCTTCTCATGGGTCCGGCATTCATTCCCATGATATTCATGGCATGTTTGACCGGTATGGGATTCACCTCACAGAAGAGCGCATCCACCAGATCTATGACCTTTATCTGCATGCGCCTTGCCTCAGCGGTATCCCCGTTAAGATAATTCATGCACATATTATGCATGAAAGAGGGCGCCACATTGGCCGCGACTGATATCACCCCTATGCCTCCAAGAGACATGATGGGTATCACCTCGTTGTCATTTCCGGAATAAAGATCTGTATTTCCGTCTGTAAGAGCCATGATCCTGGCTACCTGGGCTATATCTCCGGAAGCCTCCTTTATTCCGACTATATTTGGTACATTCTTTACAAGATGAGCAGCCGTCTCCGGATTTATATTAAGTCCGGTCCTGCTCTTCACGCTGTAGAGTATGATGGGGATATGGACGGCATTTGCTATGATCGTGAAATGATCGATGAGTCCGCGCTGTGTTGCTTTATTATAATAAGGCGTCACCACAAGAAGCCCGTCAGCCCCTATCTTCTCGGCCTCCTGTGAAAGATATACCGCAGTATCCGTGCAGTTGCTTCCGGTCCCCGCGATCACCGGAACCCTGTGATTTACGTGCTTCACGCAAAAATCTATCACCCTCAGGTGCTCCTCTTCAGTGAGGCAGGCTGATTCTCCTGTCGTTCCGCATGCAATGATAGCATCGGTGCCGTTATTGATCTGAAAATCGATCTGTCTGCCGAACTCGTCATAATTAACCTCGCCATCCGGCTTGAAAGGAGTGACGATCGCAACTCCCGAACCCTTAAATATAGCCATGTGTGCCTCCTAATTGAATGATTGAATACAACAACATGTAAATTTTAACACATAAGTAACTTTTCTATCAATTACAACGTTTTTATCACCGTCTCGTTCAGCCTGCGGAAAAAGATCAGCGTCAGACACAGGGACACGAGCTCGGATATGATGAAGGCCCACCATACAAGCTCCAGCCTCCCGGAAAGACTCAGCAGATATGCCGTTGGGATCAGGACCACGATCTGTCTCCCCAAAGATACGATAAGAGAATAATAACTTCTCCCGAAGGCCTGGAATACAGATCCCAGGGCGATACAGACACCCGCTACCGGGAAGTGCCAGGCGATGGTCCTCAGCGCCACTGTGCCTATCTGCATCATATCCCCCGATGCCGAGAAAAGCCCCAGAAGAAACTCCGGGAAAAGCTCGAAGGCCAGAGTGCCTATGCACATTATCACAAAGGCAAGAGTGACCGAGAATCTGAGCGCCTCATGGATGCGTTCCCTGTTCCTCGCGCCGTAATTATAGGCAAGCACGGGGATCACACCGTTATTCATACCGAAAACAGGCATGAAGAAAAAGCTCTGAAGCTTGAAATATACTCCGAATACGGCAACCGCCGTGCTTGAAAAAACCGATAATATGAGATTGAACAGATATGTCATGACGGAGCCTATGGCGATCATCAATATGGACGGTACGCCGACAAAATATATCCTTTTTACCGTATCCGCCTTCAGCAGAAGGATCTTCCCGGAAAACCTTATGTCCTTGTTTTTTGTGAGATTAAAATACAGAGCCAGCGCAGCGGCCACACTCTGTCCTATTATGGTAGCATATGCCGCTCCCGAAACTCCCAGGGCAGGGAATCCGAAAAGCCCGAATATCATTATCGGATCCATTATTATATTTATCACTGCCCCCAGGGTCTGGGTGATCATGGTATAAAAGGTCCGCCCCGTGGACTGCAGGAGCCTCTCCAGCGTGACCTGGGCAGTCATCCCTATCGAAAGCACCATCACTATGGACAGATAAACCGTGCCCTCCCCGGCTATCACCGGATCCGAGGTCTGGCTTCTGATAAAGGCGCCAGCCGCCCCGCAAAAGGAAGAAGTCATGAATACAAGAGCCGACAGGGCACACAGGACCAGACCGTTTCCCGCTGCGCTGTCAGCCTCATCGAAGCTTTTCTCTCCCAGAGCCCTTGAAAGTATGGCATTGATGCCGACGCCGGTGCCTCCGATCACGGCAAACATGAGAGTCTGCATCGGAAAGGCCAGAGTGACGCCTGTAAGGGCCTCCTCCGACAGCTTTGCCACAAAGATCGAATCCACTATGTTGTACAATGCCTGTACGAGCATCGACATCATCATGGGCAGGGACATTGATATTATGAGCTTTTTTACGGGCATTACGCCCATCTTGTTTTCCTGCATGGTCAATGGGAATTTTTATTGAAAGCCGCCCTCTTTCTCAGGGTCGGATCAAGTATCTTCTTTCTTATCCTGAGCGACTCCGGAGTCACCTCGAGAAGCTCATCATTGTCAATAAAATCAAGGCACTGCTCCAGGGACATGATCACCGGAGGCACAAGCCTCAATGCCTCATCCGAGCTTGAAGTACGCGTATTTGTAAGATGCTTTGTCTTGCATACATTCACCTCTATGTCATCCGACTTGGGATTGGAGCCTATGACCATCCCCGAATATACAGGAGTTCCCGGACCTATGAAAAGAGCGCCTCTCTCCTGCGCATTGAAAAGTCCGTAGGGAACAGCCTCTCCCGCCTCGAAGGCTATCAGAGAGCCTGTCTTGCGGTAGGCTATGTCGCCCTTATACGGCACATAGCCGTCAAAGATCGTATTTATTATACCGTTCCCCTTGGTATCTGTAAGGAAGGGTCCCCTGAAGCCTATAAGCCCCCTTGAGGGGATCCTGAATTCAAGCCTTGTATAGCCTCCGGCTATGGAATTCATATTCAGCAGCTCACCCTTTCTTTCCGAAAGGGACGAAATCACGGTACCGGTGAATTCATCAGGCACATCCACATAGGCCAGCTCCACAGGCTCCTGCTTTTTGCCTGCCTCATCCTTACGGTATATGACCTCCGCCTTTGATACGGCAAATTCATATCCCTCACGGCGCATGGTCTCTATCAGCACCGACAGGTGAAGCTCTCCTCTGCCCGACACCTTGAATGTATCCGTGGAATCCGTCTCCTCCACTCTCAGTGACACATCGGTATTAAGCTCCTTCAAAAGCCTGTCCTTTATATGTCTCGAGGTGACATATTTCCCCTCCTTGCCCGCCAGAGGACTGTCATTTACCATGAAGTTCATTGAGATGGTGGGATCGGAGATCTTCTGGAAGGGTATGGCCTTCGGATCCTCAGGCGAACACAGGGTATCGCCTATCTTTATGTCGGCTATGCCTGATATGGCAACTATCTGCCCTATGGAAGCCTCGCTGACGTCAGCCTTTTTCAGGCCCTCGAACTCATAGAGCTTGCTTATCTTCACCTTTTCCTTACGGTTTGGATCATGATGGTTTACGATCACGGCCTCCTGATTGAGCTTCACCGTGCCGCTGTCCACCTTGCCTATGCCTATCCGTCCTACATATTCATTGTAATCAATGGTCGATATCAGTATCTGGACCGGAGCCTCCGGATCTCCCTCGGGTGCGGGAATATAAGACACGATAGTATCAAAAAGAGCCGTCATATCCTCCCCCTGCCCGGAAGCATCCATGGACGAGGTCCCGTTTTTTGCTGAAGTGAATACAAATGGGCAGTCAAGCTGGGCATCCGAAGCCCCCAGATCCATGAGGAGCTCCAGCACCTCATCCACGACCTCATCGGGTCTTGCCCCGTCCCTGTCTATCTTATTGATACAGGATATCACCGGCAGATCAAGCGAAAGCGCCTTCATCAGCACAAATTTTGTCTGCGGCATCACTCCCTCAAAGGCATCCACAAGCAGCACGACTCCGTCCACCATCTTGAGTATGCGCTCGACCTCTCCGCCGAAATCCGCATGCCCCGGAGTGTCTATTATATTGATCCTCGTATCCTTATATTGTACGGATGTATTCTTTGAGAGGATCGTGATCCCTCTCTCTCTCTCGAGGTCATTTGAATCCATGACCCTCTCGACCACTTCCTGATTCTCCCTGAAAACCCCGCTCTGTCTCAAAAGAGCGTCCACGAGAGTAGTCTTGCCGTGATCTACATGGGCGATTATAGCTACGTTTCTGATATCATTTCTCTTCTCTGTCATCTGTATTTCTCTGTGCTCCAATACTGTATTTACAATCCCAAAATCGCAGTGGCAAATGTAAAGTATACCAAAAGTGCCACCGCATCCACAATAGTTGTTATAAAAGGCGATGCCATGACTGCCGGGTCAAGGCCGATCTTCTTGGAGATCATCGGCAGCATCGCGCCGATCAGCTTCGCCACAAACACCGTCGCCACGAGGGTCATGCATACCACCAAAGCCACCGTCATCGATACCCTGTCCACCACCTGAAGCTTCACGAAATTGGCAGCCGCCAGCGTGATCCCCGCAAGCAGAGCCACCCTCATCTCCTTCCATACCACATTGAAGAAATCGGAAAATTCGATCTCATCCAGGGACAATGCCCTTATTATGGTCACACTGGTCTGGCTTCCGGCATTCCCGGAGGTGTCCATTATCATCGGTATGAAGGCAGTCAGAACGATATATGCTCCCAGAGCGTCCTCATAATGCGTGATTATGGTTCCCGTAAATGTAGCCGACACCATGAGAAAGAGAAGCCATATTATACGCTTCTTCCACAGTTCAAAAACCGAAGTCCTGAGATAGGGCTTCTGCTGATCCGCAGGCATGATGGCTGCCATCTTTTCCATATCCTCCGTCGTCTCCTCCTGGATGATATCCATGATATCGTCGACGGTTATGATTCCAACAAGCCTGTCTTCCTTATCCACCACCGGCATGGAATTAAAGTCATATTTCTGGAACTGCTTGGCGACCTCCTCCTGGTCATCGACGGTATGGACCGCTATCACATTTTCATTCATTATGGATCCAACTGTCTCATTGGGATCGGCGATGATCAGATACCTGAGCGCGGCAGTGCCTATGAGCTTCCTCTTATCATCTATGACATAGCAGGTGTATATGGTCTCCGAATCAAGTCCTATGCTCCTGATCCTGTCCATGCACTTTTGTATGGTCCAGTTTGCCTTCAGATCCACATACTCGACTGTCATGATGGATCCGGCGGAATCATCCGGGAATTTGAGCAGATGATTTATATCTCTTCGCGTTTCCGCCGTCGCATGGGCCAGCAGCCGCTTCACCACATTGGCCGGCATCTCCTCCATGAGGTCCGCCGCATCGTCCGCCATCATATTATTGACGACATTCGCAGCCTCCACATCAGTAAGCGCAGTGATGAGTTCCTGCCCTATATCAGTAGGGAGGAATGAAAAGACATCCGCTGCCATATCCTTTTTTAATAGTCTGAAAATCCTGAGACGCTCCTCCTTGGGAGCATCCTCCATGATAGAAGCGATATCCGCCTCATTCAGATCTGCGAGTACGCGACGCAGCTCATTATACTGTCTGCCTTCTATAAGCTGCTCTATTTCTTCTCTTTCCATATGCAGACATCTCCCGGCTTATTCCTTATGACCACAAGTGGACCATAGGGGGATCGAACCCCTGACCTCCAGATTGCGAACCTGGCGCTCTCCCAGCTGAGCTAATAGCCCGAACGTCTAATTATCTCACGCAGGGCCTCTCCTGTCAATCACACCCCTTCCTTATTCTTCCTTATTCTTCCCTATACGATCACCGGGATCTCCGGGATTAAAGTCTTTTACAACGCCCGCAATAAAGAGCATGATCCCCAGGAAAGACACCAACACTCCGGGAACCGTGCCATGGGGCACATATTTCATTTCTATCTCATGCTTTCCCGCGGGGAGCTTTATCCCCGTAAGCAGCTCCACAGCCTGCACAGGCTCCGTCTCCTTCCCGTCATATCTTATCTTCCAGCCGGTATCATAGGGCATTGAGAGGATGATCATCTGATCCTCCTTTGTTTCCGCCGTAAACCTGAGATGGGAGCTCGTTATCTCCTCCACATCTCCGATCTTTGAATTGATCTCCCCCGCTTCCCCGGACCAGCCGGCCAGAGCCTCCGCATTCTCATAATAAAAGCAGGCTTCCGATATATCAAGCTCGTCCTTGAGTATCTGCATCCTGATCTCCACAGTATCCTCCGGTTTGAAGCATCCGGCGCAGAGCACATTCCAGCGGTTTTCGGTAAAATACCACCCGAGGGACTGCCCGTTCACAAAAACCTCCCCGCTCTGCATATGAGGCGCTGCGAAATAAAGATACAAAGGACTCTTCTCCGTTATATGGATCGTGTAGACTATATAACCCTCATCATCGGTCCTGACAAAATGTCCCGGCTTTTCCTCCACAGCTCCCTCAGTCTCCTGATCGAAATCAGCAGCCCTGTATATTTTCTCTCCATTCCCGTAATCCCAGCATGCTGCAAGAGCATTCTGCTTTTCAAAGGTATTCTCATCCTCAAAACGGAAATCCTCCAGAGCAGCCGGTGCCAGAAAGGCCATCGGAAGCGCGTGTTTATTCCTGTACACATCATATCCGCCTGCCTCAGTCATAAATTCATAAGGCTTATTCAGCCTGTCAAGGCATGAGACCAGATACCTGACTCCCAGGAAGGAATCAGCAAAGCTGGTGCTTCCGCCATTGTAAAAGGTATAATATACCGTTTCCCTGAACCCGTAATTTGTCAGATATCTGTTCACCGCATCCTTCTCGCAGGAGCTGTCATGGGAAAGCCCGATATAATCAAAAAGCGCCGGATCATTGACAGCACGGTCAAAATCCTTCTCCAGACGGTAGAAGCCGCTATCCTGTGACTTGATATATGCCACAGCCTCCTTTATCCGCTCATAGTCGATCTCAAACTTGGACATGAGCGGGAGCTCCCCGTTGTCGGCATTCATCTTGATATAGGTCACCTTCGCATCATAGAGCATGTCCGGTACAGAGACCACAGCCAGAAGTATCAGGGCTGCGATCCTCCATCTGCCGCTGATCCGCAAGACAAAAGCCGCCCCGGTGATCACGCATATGAAAACCGCATTAATTATAAGCCTCTCCCTGTCAAGATAGGCATTTCCCGTAAGCGTGAGCCAGCCCATATAGAGGACAAAAAGCAGAAATACCGCTCCGAGCTTTATAAGGTCAGGCCTTAATCCCTCCTTCTCCGAGATCAGGGCGCGGAAGCCCCTGTAGCCCAGTATGACAAGGATAAAGCTGACATAATACGCATATCTGAAATAAAACTCCTCCGGATTATTAAAGCCGTGCCAGATGGCATCGAAGGTATTGATCCACATGCTGACAAGGACCGCCCCCAAAAGGAAGCCGTCTGCAAGCTTTTCCCGAAGGCTGAAGCTTTTTGACATAAAATAATATACGGCAAAAAAGAAGGCCGCCATGGAACAGTACATCAGGGGCATGTACTGATTCCTCGTGCTCCCGGAAAAGAGATTTGCAAAGACCTGATTAAAGGGAAAATTCCTGTAAAAGCCGTAATCCGCGCCCTCTGTCGACTTCTCTCCTATGAGAGAGAGGCCCGTCCTTATGAGAAAAAATCCGTCCATCAAAAGGACCGTGATCCCGGAAAAAACAAATCTTCCAAATACCGACCTGTACCCGGGATCCGCTATAAGCCTTGACAGATAAAGCAGCAGGATGAATATGACCAGCATGAAGCCCATATGATAATTGATATAGATATAGAGCGCCGCCGTCAGTATGAAGCACGCAGAGCTCCTTTTTCCGTCCAGAAATTCCAGAAAGAAATACACCACCAGAGGAAGGATGGCAATACATCCGAAATATATTGTCAGCACATAATATCCGAAAAAAAACGCCGAAAAGGAATATGCCGTCGAGAAGATCAGGGACGTCCAGGAGCAGTGATATCTCTTATTCAGCAATATCGATGCGCAGAGCCCCGCCACGGAAAGCTGCATCGCAAAAAGGAATTCGACCCCGCAGGCTATACCGTCATCCGGGAACAGAAAGAGCAGGAATAAAAGCGGATCGTGCAGCTGAAAGGCCGCAAGCCCCGGAAAATCCCCTCCCAGCGTCTTTGCAAACATATAGGACATATCATTTTTCGACCGGAAGATATTGATGAAATAAGCATAGAAATTGACAAATTCCACATCCATATCCCCTGTGAGGACGGAAAAATCCCCAAAAGGATATATATCACAAAGCGCATAAAAGATCTGCACCATTATGAAGGGAATAAAAAAAGCACAAAAATATATCCGGATCTCTTTTTTCTCCATATTCACTGATCCTCCGCTTCGGTGTCGATCTGGGCCGTGCTGTCATCCTCCACATAAAGGATCTCGGTTTCATGGACCATATCCTTCTTTACAGGAAGATCCGCCCCGAAGATGATAAAACCGAGAAAAACCGCCAGCAGCACATCAGCCGCAAGCAGGAGTCTCCTGCTGCCTTCCTCCCCGGCCGCAGGAGGGCGGTAATCAATGCAGTCAGCCCAAAGCATCAAAAAAAACACAAAGGGCATGATCTCCAGCGTATACATCCTGTAATATCCGAGGATAAGAAACTGTCTCATAAAAAACAGCGTAAAGATACCGCACACCGCTGATACAGCCACCGCGGTCCGTCCCCTCTTTCCTCCGTATCTAAGCAGCAGATAGGCCAGAAATCCCCAAAAATACAATAATGGCGCATGGGAAATATGATCAGGCTCGAAGGTGAAAAAGTTCCCGATCTCATACAAGGTCGGAAAGAGTCTTGCCTGAGCCATATATATCAGTCTCTCATTCGTATCCACGAGCTCTGTATCAAGGGCTCCGAGGCGGTAGACGGCATCATTCGCCGCCTTAAGCTCAGCATCCCTGTACTTGAAATAGGGCACGCCGAAGGACAGACACTTTTCATAGCCAAGTCTGTATGCTATCGAAGCCGAGAGCGACGGATCACTGAAATAATGCAGTCTGTCAAGGTAATATAAACCCGCTCCGGCCACATATATGCACCCTGCCGCAGCTATTCCCGCGATAAGCCTGCGTCTGAGAGCCTTTTTATCACTGCCGGGATTTGCGGTACTGCAGGGCTTGGCTGAACTGCAGGGCCTGGCAGCAAGGATATATATAAGACAAAGCACGGCGCAGAGCGCAAAAAACACCGCAAATACAAAAAAGGCCGTAAGCGAAGCCAGGATCCCAGTCAGTATCCCCATGATGAGACAGGCTTTTTTATGAGCTGCTTCATCAAGGATAAAGCCTGCCAGAAGACTGACCGATGCTATCGACAGCAGACAGGCGGTTTTGAGATATCCCGGGACCACATAGCACTCATAGCCCAGGTATATGCAAAGTCCTGTCATGAGAAGCTTCGCCTCATATCCTGCGGCTCTGCGGAAGATAAGATCCGTTATCACCACAAGAGCAAAAAAGCAGCAGGCACAGTGGAATATAAGATACCAGGGAAGACCCGGCATGAGCCCTCCGAGCCCTGTCATCACGTCCGCCAGCAGGAAGCTGCTGAAAAGCACCGCATCTGTAGGCACGCCCGCCTCATAGTTCCCGTATATCAGATCCTGCATTATCACATCAGCCTGATTTTCAAGATAAGGGTGCATGATAAGCAAAAACAAAGCCATTATCAGCGCGTTTACGATAAAAGCCTGCAGCAGCGCGCTCTTATTAATATTCTCCCTTAATTTTCCCATTTTATACCTGTCTCTTCTCCCTTACAGATCCGGTTTCCCGAAACCCCGTCCCCAAGGTCCACATGGTCCATCAACCCCGTCCCCGTGGTCCACCTCACATCATCGCGGCTCAGGGTCATGAAGTTTGATACCGCCGGGGCGGTGAGCAGGGCTCCTGTGCAGATCATGACCGCAGCGGCGGCTATCCTCTTCCTTCTGTCCAGGTGCTCTGCGAGCCTGACAGCATCGATCAGGCCTTCCGTGCTGTAGGCCGCAAGACCCATGGCATAGAAAAGGGCATACTGGCAATGTGCCTCCCACAGGGTATGGCACAAAAAACCGCCTATGAAAAACAATGCAAAGAAAAGCTTCATGAAATCCGTATCTTTTCTGTGCAGGATGAAATATACCAGTGCAAAGAAATAAAGGAAGCTCTGCAGCACATTCATCACTCCCTTTACATATCCCGCAAGGGGCAGCAAAAAGCTCTGATCAAGCTCCTCGTCCCTGCCCTCCTGCAGAGTCCAGGAATAATAATCCGGGACATTCCACATGGAGGCTGTCTTTCTGATAAAAAATCCGGCCATATATACCGGATGCCGCCTGAAATTTTCAAGGGAGGCTGCGATATCCTCCTTTGCATGCTCCGAGGTCAGATCGCCGTCATGTCCGGTCTCCTCATAGAGATTTTCCGGATAATTATCATGCCAGCCGGCTCCCCTCTCCTCATTTTCATGAAGTCCCATGGCTATATAGGGAAGTCCCGGTATGCCCTTACCCGGATGATAATCAGCCTTCGCCTTCAGGATACCGTTTATCCCAAAGCCGCTTACGGTCACGCACAGGATGATGACAAGAGGCAGGAGCAGATCTCTCACCTTCCGGGTTCTTATAAGCTCACACACGGACATTATGGCCACGGCTATGATAAGTATCGCAAAATTTTCCTTGAACCTGAAGGATAATGCCATGAAGACGCCTGCCGCCAGGGCCTCATATATCCTCTGCTCCTTCAGATATCTGATGCAGAAATACAGACCGCACATTCCCATGCAGAACCCCGGTATATTCCCGTACAGAAAGGTCGCATACCCCCAGAAGGGCATGAAAAGGATAAATCCCAGGGATATCTCCCTGTAATACCCTGTCAGCTCCCTCATCACGAGATAAAGGGCCAGCTGCGTGATCACCATGAATATGAGATTTATATACTGTATCACGATATAATTTTCATATCCAACGATCCGGAGTATCAGCTCATAAAAAAGGATTATCCCGTGATTGTAAGGATATATCTCCGCATACCCTCCCGGAAGGAAATCATCCGTGATCCCCACGATCAGATTGGCAGCCACAGACCGGACCGCCCTCTGATCAAACCTCGGAGGGAGATCTGCAACTCCCGTATATATTCCCATGATCAGGGTCACAAAAACAAGAGCTGCCAGCAGATGCCGGTCCTTAACCCTGAATCCGGTCCCCGACTTGATAAAACATGCCGCGCCCAGGAGCAGCAGGATGAATATCACATGCAACAATGCTGTATCCCCCGTATAATAAACACGGTCATAGAGATCCACCTGCACCGTACTGATAAATGAAAAAAAAGTCAGGACGGACAGTATCACGATCGTCATATATGTAATAAACCTGCAGCTGAACCTGTACATCATTCCTCCGTCCGGGCCCTGTATGCCCGGCCCCTTCTGATAAGGTGTATCCCGTATCCAGCAGCCGACAAAAGCGATATCAGCTCAAAGACACGCCATAATACAGGCTCTCTGTAATATATCCTGACAGTTCCCCGATATCCCTCGGGAAGGGATATCGCCATACGGGCCTTATCTCCCCTGCCTGCAGCAAGCTCCTGATGTGCCGCCATATCCTCTGCATGATACCCCGGATATGCAAAGACGGGAATAATGACCTCCGCCTCCCCTCCTTTGTTTTCAAGGGTGAGCCGCCTTTCCCCCCCTGTGCTCTCATAGGAGGATATGATGACATCGGCCCCCTCCGAAAGCTCCACCTCATGCGGGAGCTCCGATAATATGCCCGTGCCCTCAGGAAGGTATTCCTCCCTTCCAATGCTCTCGTTTATATAATACTCATTCGAAGCCCTCGTCCAGGAAGCCTCATTGATAAAGGGATCATAGAAGGCGCACATGGAGATGAGAGTCCCCGCGGCGAGCACTCCTGTCCACAGCTTATACCGCCAGATGCCGTCCTCATCAGACCTCTCAAGCCTGATCAGTATGCATACAGCTGTTACCGTGAGCACTACTGTGGTTATCTCAAGGAAACGCCAGGGATACTGCACCATGCGCGCAAGTCTTGAGATCCCCTCCAGACGGCCCTCCGTTATGCCCGCGATACTGTCCCAGGGGAAAAACCACATGGAAAAAACAAGACTTACCATGGTCATCACCAGGGCTGTCCTCTGCTTATGTCTGTCGCCTGAGCGCTTTTTCATTATCTCAAGGATGAGCAGCGCAAAAGCCGCTGTCATGCCCCCGCCTATGCCAAGAGGCATCTCCATGGGAGTTGCCGTGGTGGAATACCCCGACCCCCTCATGAACATATTAAAGATCTGCGCCGGATAGGCTCCCTCTGACTGGATATATGTCTGATGCTCATACATGCTGAGCTTCATCCCCTTCATGGCAAGCAGCATCGGGAATATGAACCAGCAGGATATGAGCACGGTCATCAGCGCAGCCTTTGCTATAGCCGCTATCCTGTATCCCCTGAAGGTCTTTTTGTACTCCAGGATGCAAAAAAGGATCAGGAAGAGCGATATCATCTCAAGGCTCAGCAGATGGCAGAGCGCGATGCATGTCATCCCGAGGCCCAGAAACCACCAGCCGTTATCATACCTGTCATCGGTATAGAATATTATAAAAATACCCAGGACCACCAGAGGGATGAAGGTCATGGCCGTAAACTCCCCCACAGCGCTCCTCAGATAGACATCCACTATCCTGTAGGCGCTCAGCGTATAGATGGCAGCTCCCGTGATCCCGATCCTGCTGCTCTCCGAGATCCTCTTAAACACAAAATATGCTATACAGGCCGTCGCCGTATTGACCGCTATGACATAGATCTGCCAGCAAAGCCTCAGAGGCAGTCCGAAAAGATAAAGCGCCGCAAAAGGATATATGAAAAGATCGCAATAAAAGGTGGAGGTAGGATAGCTGTAGCCATCAAGCATATCAGTCAGCATCCTCACAGGAAACTGTCCATAGCCGATCTCTCTCGACAGGGCTATGATCCTTGCCAGATGGAAATTCATGTCATGTCCCACATAGAGAAAATCGGCAAAGGCCGGAAGTGAAGCAAGTATCACTATAACCGCAAGCAGCCCTCCCTCCGGATGCCGCCTTATGAAGCCTCTGGCACTGCTTCCCGATCCGGCAAACAAAAGATATAGGATTATATCCAGAAAGATGAATAAAAGCAGATACCCCGCGACCGGAACCCACCTGTATGAGGTATCCTCCGTCAGGCTTATCCCGTATACCTCAAGCGCCCCGGGGCCTGTATAGTGTATATTGAGCTGGATATCATGCATGGATCTCCCGAAGGGGATATATAACCTCTCACTCACACGGCTCCTGCCGCCTGCAAGCCACAGCATCTCCGTCACTGTCTCCGTGACCCTGCTCTCGGAAAAAAGCTCCACACAGGCATTGGTCTCCACTGCCTTATAGTCCGCCGACAGGATATAGGCCCCCGATCCCAGGGCAAACTTCCCGGTGAGTATATCATGTCCCATCAGGAGGCCGTCTTCATTATATATGTCCTGCTTCGGATCATAAACAACCCGGACTGACGTATCATCCACGCTTATGAAATCCCTGCCCTGTATATTGTCCTCAAAATCCCCCGGGCTGAAAAGAAGCTTTTCGGGCTCTCCTGAGGAGCTGTAAGCGATGAAGAGCAGGATGAGGAGCTCTGCCGCTATCAGTATAAATAATTTAATATGTCTCAAAAGCATTGATAAATATCTGCGCTCCCGTAAACCATTCTTTGCCTGAACCTGACTTATAATTATATGGTAATAATCTCCCATGGTCAAAGATATTGACCGCCGGCAAATTAATGAAGTATACTTCACTTGTTTATTTTGGACATACAGGCCGGTAAAAACATGAAAAAAAGACTCTTTATCAAAGAAAAACGAAATACGGACATCCTGTTCCTTTTTTTTATACTCTTTTTCTGCTTTTTCTTTTTTTTCTGGCTTTTTCTCCTGCTCAGGGATCCCACAGGCTCCCAAAGAGGAATACTTTTCATAGACGACAAGGATTTCTTCATGGACTGGTTCAATACGGTGTATTACGCCTCGGGGCGCACTCCCTATACCTGGGGAGTCGCAGAGGACAGGAACTATGCGCCCATCGTCTATATGCTCCTCTATCCCTTCACCAGGCTTTATCCCTATGACATATCAGAAGGGATGGCCGGAGAGGGACGTTATCTTGCCAGATATGCCCAGCTTCCTGTGGTC
>CAMUZQ010000056.1 GCA_947165275.1 uncultured Lachnospiraceae bacterium
ACTCTTTCCCTACACGACGCTCTTCCGATCTGACATCCTGTTGCAGGCGACAGGAAATACGGTACTGAAATAATGATGAGGGATGATATAAAAAGAACAATGCTGCATGCCTTCAGGGTAGAGCTTCCGGAGGAGATACTGGACGGGCTTACCGTATATGCGCCTGTTCCTGAGGATATGCAGAGGATCATAAAGGAATTGTAATATGGCTACGTGGAATTCAAGGGGACTCAGGGGCTCGACTCTTGAGGAGCTTATAAACCGTACAAATGAAAAATATGAGCAATCCCATCTCGCGCTTATTCAAAAAATACCGACGCCCATCACACCGGTGAAGCTTGATAAAGCCTCCCATCAGATAACACTTGCATATTTTGAGCAGCAGTCGACGGTCGATTATATCGGAGTGGCTCAGGGGATACCGGTCTGCTTCGATGCGAAGGAGTGCAGGAGTGACACCTTTCCCTTAAACAATATCCATGAGCATCAGGTATATTTCATGGAGGAATTCGAAAGACAGGACGGGATTTCATTTATCCTCATCCAGTACACTGAGAGACAGCTCATGTATTATCTTACCTTCAGACAGCTTATGATATTCTGGAGAAGGATGCAGGACGGAGGACGCAAAAGCTTCAGGCTGGATGAGCTGGATATGTCCTATGAGATCAAGTCAAAGCCCGGGATACTGATACCTTATCTTGATTATATCCAGCTGGATCTGGACAGAAGAGGATAGATTCTTGTTTTTGATTGAAAAAACAAGAATCTATACTTTTTTGTTTTTTGCTCGCTGGGGCAAGATATTTTCAGCTTGAAGTTTTTTCTCAGCTATGTTACATAAGAAAGTGCATTTATGTATTGGCTCTCCACGGGGCCGGCATTATTCACATCCGTGTCTCGGCGCCAAACACGCATAGCGTGTTTAAGCGGCGCTCAAAATATGCCAAAGGGCATATTTTGCAAAAATGCCTCTCGCGTACATCCATGTACGCGAGCCCCTGAGTTTAGGAGCACTTTCTAAGTAACATCACGCCTCGAAAAAGTACGGCGCTGAAAACATCTTGCCCCATCGAGCCCTCTACACAGTAGACTTAGTTAGTAGCGTAGAGGGCTTGGAGGTGCACGCAGGATATAAAAATCCGGTGACATTTTCTGTTTTATATCGTATAAATATATAGAGACCGATAACTTATCCCAAGGTCATCAGAATAAAGAGGAGGTAAACAAATGGCAGATATTAATAAGATTTCAGATGAGGAGCTGGATGGCGTTTCCGGCGGTATGATCTTTAATGCGAAGGGATATGAAGGAAATCCCAATCTTCCCTGGGAAGTGGTAGCAAATCATAACTGTCAGGTTCTCGCAGCCTTCAGTACAAAGGATGAGGCTGTAAAATACGCCCAGAAATTCGGGAAGGATTCATATAATACCATGGAGGTTGACTGGATAACAGTTCAGAGACTCAGGACGTACCCTAACGTAAACTGATATTCCGAAGACGGATCATTTTTCTGCTGCATATGGGCAAGGCAGAAATAATGACAGGAAGACTCAGACATAAAGCCGGATCAGATGAGATGAAATAAGGTTCATTTGCATCTGATCCGGCTTTTTTGTGCTGAAAACAAGTTGAAAACAGCAAAAAACAATGATACAATTTTTGTATTATGTCAACAGGTAAAACCCTATGAAAAAAAGAAGAAATATCCTTATCATAATCGAACTCATACTCTTTATTCTCGGCGGTATCCTTATTTACCTGCTTCAGTCACATCTGTTTTACAAAAACGCGGACTCGGAGATAGATCTTACCTTTATGGACATGGACCGTATAGTCTCAAAGACTGATGAGGAGTCAAATACCGATTATGACAGCTATGAGCTGATAAACAAAGCCAAGGCTCAAATGGCCAGATTCTACATAAGGAATGACGAGGATACGGATTATTCCGTGGCCTCCATGAAAAAACTTAAGTCCCTTTTAAGTGTGGATAATGTATATCTGGTCAATCCTGAAGGCCGGGTCGAGTATTATGCCGAGCCGTCGTCCATAACCGATATCGGTGATTTGGATTCACAGTTCTTTTCGGAATTAAGGGGTGTCGCCGGAACAGATCAGGCTATCTCCGTATATATTGATATCACTGATACAGACCTGCAGTCCGATGTATATCATTACATATGCGGGATCCCGATGAGCAACGGACATTTTATCATTATAGAGGATGATGCCACAGGGATAGTCGAGAGACAGGGTGAGTCGGGTTCCTGGGGGGCCATACTTCCGCGAGTGACACTTGGAAAGAACGGTTTTGTTTTTGCCGTGGATTCCACCGGATGGGTGGAAGCATTTGAAGATGAGAACGGTGACCCAATAGATGACATATCAGAGCTTGGAATCGGGCTTTCCGATATCAAAAACGGATTTCGCGGAACCCTTATGCTGAATGGAAAAAGCTATTATTGCGGCATCAAATCCTATGAGGACCACAGTATCCATATAATCTGTGCCATCCCCTCCGGAGAGATCACCGCCAATGTTCTTGTGGTCACGGCTGTCCCGCTGTTTATTACATTTATTTTTCTTTCACTGCAGCTTTTGTATGCCCTCATGCTCATGGGAGAGCACGTCCCGAAGGGAGACGCGGAAAAAAGTATATCCTTCCGCGGTTATCTTTTACGGAGAATGTCGGTGCTTCTGGTGCTTTCGATCCTTTTTACCATCGGTTCATCACTGTATACACAGGCATTATATGCCACTTATCTTCAGGCACACTCAAATATGGAGGAGGCCAATACTCTCAAGTCCTCTCTGTCCCGTAATGAAGAGATTCAAAAAGAGACCAGCGAAACCTATTATGCCGATCTGGAAAACCTTACGACTCTGGCTGCCAAATTTGTATCCGATAATACAAAACAGATAACAAGAAAGGATCTCGCGGATATGGCAAAACGGCTTGGAGCCGAGCATATCCTTCTGTATGACAATAACGGAGAGGTAATCCTTTCGGATGCTTATTATAAGGGCCTTAAGCTTTCCTCAAATTCAAGGGATCTTTCCTATGAATTCAGGAAGCTGCTGACAGGGACTCCTGTCTTGTCTCAGGCGGCGATCAATGAGGATTATCTTGATGAGCCATATCGCTATGTAGGCGCCATAGTGACGGATTCGGATGATGAGCCGAATGGCTTCGTACAGCTCGCCTTTTCACCGGACTATCTCAGCAGCTCTCTGAGCGAGACTTCCGTGGCTACGCTTCCCTCCACCTTCAGCGGAAGGAATAATGCCTTCGCCTTTATAGTGGACGGCGATGACCATACGGTGCTTTATTATCCTGATGAGTCTGTCATAGGCGGAAATGTCGAGGATTACGGAATCACTGAAGATATGATGCAGGATGACTATTTTATCCGCACCGCCTTTGACGGGCAGGAGAGGCTGCTTTATTCCAGCTTCTGGAACAATGATTTCCTCTATACCGTTGCCAGTGTAAATCTGATAACCATGGAGAGCTTATACAGAGGAGTTTATATCTCAGCCGCGGGTATCGTCATACAGCTTCTGTACTTTTTCATCCTGCTCATGATCGCGGGAGATAATGAAGAATATGCAAAGGAGATGTCCGACGATAAGTGGGCTGTGGAGACGCAGAATAAGCTAGTGGAAAGTATGGCGGCTGAACGTATCATGAGACTGCTCCGGCTCTCGTTTTTCGTTTTTTCCGGAGTGATCTTTGCCCTGCTTCTCCTGAAGGAGCTTATATTCAGAAACAATTACGTCATGATGGATCTTTTGAACGGCTGCTGGAATAAGGGCATCCATATCTTTTCCATCACCGCGTGCTGGGTGAATATCTGTATAGTTTATTTCGGCATGTCGATCCTGCTTTTTATCCTGGAGCTTACAGGCAAGCTTATGAATTCAAGAGGAGAGACCATAATCAGGATGCTGATCAGCTTTGCCAGATATATAGCAGTCATCGGCACCGTCTTTTACTGTGCCAAGCTTCTGGGGGCTCCTACGGATACGCTTCTTGCCTCGGCAGGAATACTGACGGTCGTGGTAGGTCTCGGAGCCCAGAGCCTTGTGACTGACGTGCTTGCAGGTCTTTTCATAATATTTGAGAGGGTCTTCAAGGTGGGAGATATAATCAGGATGGACAATGATACATGGCGCGGCCGTGTCCTCGAGATCGGAATAAGAAATACCAGAGTCATGGATCTTGTGGATAATAATATCAGGATCATCCATAACAGTTCACTTAATCAGATAGTAAATCTCTCGGATCTGCCCACCTACTGCTATACGAGCATAGGGATCGAGTACAGTGAGAAGCTTGAACGCATAGAGGAGATAATAAAAAGCGAGCTTCCCGGGATCCGGAAAAGAATACCGGAGGCCGTGGAAGGTCCTCTGTACAGAGGAGTAAATGAGCTTGGAGACTCCGCTGTGATTCTGACATTCAGGACCGCCTGCAGGAATGAAGACTATATTACTGTGCAGTATGCCGTGAACCGGGAGCTTAAGCTGATGTTTGACCGGCATTCCATCACAGTTCCCTTCCCTCAGGTTGTGATAAACAAAAGAGAAGAGGATATGGAGCAAACACCCCCGGATTGAAATATCCGGGCCAGGACATTTCATTTGTATTCTCCATAGGCGGCCAGATAGGCTTCCCTGAACTTTGCAGCGTCTTCTTCCGGAGACAGGATCTTAGCCTCCTTTCCGAACTTAAAGAAATAGTTTTCAATCTGCCTGTAGGTGCAGAAAAAGCATATTGTCTGTGAGCCGTTCTCATCTGTCGTGGTAAGGGAGTCATCTGCGACAGGGCGTAAATGAAGGATGCTTCTGAACATTTTGACTCCTTTCGGTGTGAGACGGATCTTGTATTCATTTATATCATCCAGCAGATACGGGATCCCCTTTTGTTTAATTGCTTCCATAAGAGCCTTGTTTTCTTTGACAGTGATCTTTCCACTGCCATAGGATGGCGTATCAGAGAGATGTACTATACGTGACAGGCGGAATACAGCAGGTTTGTAATCAGCACTGGTATCAGTTACCGGTCTGGACAGTGTAAGGAGATAATGATAAGGAGAATCCGAATCCGATGACATGGAGTAGAGCTTCACACGGAAATCCTGCATGGTACCGGATACGCTCTTGATCCGTATACACGGCCGGGCGGTAAAAACAGCCAAAGATTATTGAAAAATACAGATAAATAATGATAGAATCACAGGAAAAGAACAATTTACGGATACAGAGGATTGATTCCAGAGAGGGACTGATTAAATGAGATCGAAAATGAGACTGAAACTGAAATTACTGAGCTTTTTGATTGCCTTTGTTTTAACCGGAAGCAATATCGCGGCAGTCAGCGCGTACGCTGCACCGGCTGTGACTAAGGCAGAATCCGGAAAAGAGCTTGACGGGCTTGAGATAAGGAACCTTGCAGAGCCTGAGACAGGCAAAAAGCTTGACGATAAGGCAACGGTAGTCTCCTCCGGGGGTGTTACATGGGAAATTCCTGTAATATGGACTGATGATAAGGGCAGGGTCTCCACGACAGCCGAAGCCGGAAGGAAATATTATCCGACCTTTGTTTTTTATGTCCCCTCCGGTTATAAGATAAAAAATATCGCTGCAAACGGCAACTTTTCCGTAAACCTTCCCGGCTTTGTCACAGGGCTTAGGAATTCCGGAAACATGATCTTTGCTTCTGACAAGGCTAACGGGATAACCTATATGACCTGGAGCCTTAACAGCATGACTCCCTTAAGTCAGGCGTCAAATCTGAATCCGGCAGGAAATCAGAATCCGTGGAATAATTCAGACAGCGGAAGCTCCAGAAGCTCGGATTCAAGATCACACAGCTCAGATGATAAGGATTCTGACAGCGACGATTCCGATGATCCTTCCGATCCCTATTGGGAGGCCAGAGTCCACTGCGGCCAGAATACACTGAATAAGTACGGCGATGAAACTCTTGCCTGGATCGTAAACCTCATAAAGCATGAGCTGGAGCCCCGGGCCATAGCCGCGCTCCTTGATGGCTTCCCGGCTTTTAAGGCTGCTGCGGAAAAAAACGAGCTCAACGCCAATACAGGGCTGTATGTATACGATATTGCCTTTGAGACCAATAAGTCAGATGAAAGAAACAAAGAAGGCTGTGTCGCCTATGTTTCCAACGAATATGATAAAAACGGAGTCTGGAAAAACATGGTCGGGGTCAATCTGGATAAAATGCTGGAGCTTAAGGATGGAAAATATGTATTTATTGAAGAAAAACAGATCGAGCTTGAAAACACCATGGTTCACGAACTGATGCACGGCCTGATGGGTGATTATGCAAGAACCGGAATGGGCTCTGAGGACTGGCCGTATAAGGACAATATGAATCCTGACGGCAAATATAACGCCTTCCCGAAATGGTTCGTGGAAGGCTCCGCGACCGCAGTTGAAAATGCATATGTTTATCAGGTAAATGCTTTTAACGGTATCCTTGGAGACGCAGATAAATATACCCCTGAGGCTTTCAGGAAATTCTTCGGAAATGAGAAAAATTCCATTACCTATTATCTGACAAACTTTGCAGATGACGTGGCAGGCGCCTATGTGGGAGGGTATCTTTCCTGTGTCTATCTTTCCGTTAAGGTCGCCGGGATTAATGGTGAATACGGGAGCAAGGAAATAAGATCCGGTCTTAATACTATACTTGAGAGCCTTCATAACGGGAAATCATTGGATGATTTGATCAGGGATAATACTGAATTTGACGGTATCCTCGGCTTTGAAAGGGATTGGCTCGAAAGCAAATACGATTTTGTGGATAACACTGTAGGATACCTGAATTACCTTAAAGGTGTTTCAGATTCGAACGGAAAAAGGGCTAACGGTTCCATCCTTCTGGAGCTTGATACAAAGGCGGACTCTCCGATAGAGAGCAGGACCGAAACCTCTGACGGACAGACAATAATGGTCGTAATCGATGCTTCAAACAAGGTCGCATCAACTGCCGACGAAAATGTGGCAAAAGGAACTGCGGGCTCCTATCATGCCTGGGAGGATACGGATAGAGATCCCAATAACTATGCGGAACTTCCGGCCGCAGCAAAGCCCTCTGCGGAAGCTGTGAGCGCGGCTGATGAATCAATTAAGGTAGAGGCTGAAGACAGTACAGAAGCTATAGAAACGGCCGGGGCTTTGACTGCAGAGACAAACGAAGAGGCATCAGGCAATACAGAGGGTGAAGACGGGCAGTCGTCAGAGGCTGATGAGGAAACGATAATTGATGAAAATACAGTCTCCGACACGGCTCCTGCCGAAGAAGAGCCGGTTGAGGCAGCACAGCCTGCGGATACAGTTCAGCCTGTCGATACAGCAGGAGCTGCCGATGCAGCACAGCCTGCCGATGCAGCCGGGGCAGCCGATACAGTCCTGCCTTCCGGCGCTTTGGATGCGGGCAATGTATCAGATAACAATGATCAGGAAGCATATCAGACAGGAAATGATATGCAGGGTGAAAATCCTGTTGAGGATTATGTACCGGAAGAGTCTCAGGACGGGAATGTATCAGTGGAGGAGTCCCAGGATGTGAATGCATCCCCGGAGGGGGCTCAGACTGACGAGTCATCTCCTGAGGACGAGTATATCGCAGATGACGGCAATGATAATGCCGGTGAGACAGGAGGAGAGCCTTCTGAGGAGGGGACTGAAAATGGCGCGGAGGAAGATGCTTCAGCCCCGGAAGACAGCTCCTCGGATGAAGAAGGCTCGGAGGATGAGGCTTCTTCTGACGACGGTTCTGAAAGCGATGATTCCTCGGATGAGGACTCTGACAGTGACTCTGACAGCGACGGATCATCGGATGAGGAATGAACCTGATTTTTAAGGGATCTGATCTTCAGAAACAATTATGTAATTCTGGACCTTTTGAACGGCCACTGGAACAGGGGCCTTCATCTTTTCGCCTTTACAGCCTGCTGGATAAGCGTATGTATTGTTTTTTTTTCGTGATGTCACTGGTCCTTTTTATCTTAAAGCTTGGTTGTTGCGGGACTCGGGGCACAGAGCCTTGTGACGGATGTGCTTGCCGGACTTTTATAACAGCTCCCTCAACCAGATCGTCAACCTTTCAGACCTGCCCACCTATTGCTACACCACGATAGGAGGACTATTTAAGGGTGAGGTATGCCGTGAACCGTGAATTAAAGCTTTTGTTCGACAGACATTCCATAAATATCCCCTTCCCCCAGGTTGTTATCAATCCAAGGGAAGAAAAGGAACACATTTATCGGGAATTGTGATACAATACTGCTCATGGAAAACAGATTATTACATACGCCCGAGGGCGTCAGAGACGTATATGGCAGTGATTATGAGAGGAAGCTGTCGCTTCAGCTTGAATTCCTGCAGATATTGAGAAATTACGGATATACTGAGATCGACACACCAAGCTTCGAATACTTTGATGTATATTCGGGAGAGATCGGCACTACTCCTTCGGACGAGCTTTATAAATTCTTTGACAAGGATAACAATACTCTTGTATTAAGACCTGATTTCACTCCCGGAGTCGCCAGGGCCGCGGCTAAATATTTCATTGAGGACAATGTCCATGTAAAGCTTTCCTATTCCGGAAATGTATTTGCAAATTCCAGATCGCTGTCAGGAAAACTGAAAGAAAATACCGAGCTCGGAGCAGAGTATATGGGAGACGGTTCTGTAGAAGCGGACGGCGAGATGATAGCCATGGCGGTGGAGCTTTTAAGAAAAGCCGGGCTTAAGGATTTCCAGATATGCATCGGGAATGCCGGATATTTCAAGGGCTTATGCGAAGAGGCTGAGATAAACGGCGAGCTCGAGATGAATCTCAGGGACGAGATCGGCAATAAGAACCGCTATGCTGCCAGGAATCTGATAAAGGATATGGAATTTCTCGAATCTCATGTGGACAAGCTCTTAAGGTGTGTGGAGCTTTTCGGGGACGTATCGGTGCTGGACAGGGCTCTTGTGGGGATATCCAATGAGAGATCGAAATCAGCCATAGAAAGGCTTAAAGCTGTCTATGACCAGGCTGAAAGGCGGGGCATTCAGAATTATATAAGCTTTGATATGTCCATGCTTTCAAAATATAATTATTATACAGGGATCATCTTCAGGGCCTATACCTCATCTTTAGGAGATGCGATATTAAAGGGAGGAAGATATGACAATCTTCTTTCAAAATTCGGACATGATGCCCCGGCGCTGGGCTTCACCCTGTCTTTGGATGATCTTATTCTTGCGCTTACAAACGAGGAGAGCGGCAGGACCGGGGATGACGGTTATCTGACCTTTGCGCTGACCAAGGGAAGACTTGCCGATAAGACCATAGAAATGCTTCAGAAAACCGGGATCTGCCTGTCGGAGATAGAGGACAAGGATACCAGGAAGCTCATCTTCACCGATGAAATAAATAAGGTCAGGGTCTTCCTTGCCAAGGGCCCCGATGTGCCCACTTATGTGGAGTACGGCGCTGCGGATATCGGCGTGGTGGGTGAGGATACCATTCTGGAGGAGGGACGCAAGATCTTCGAGGTGCTGGATCTGAACATAGGAAAGTGCCGCATGTGCATAGCGGGACCCGAGAGCGCGAAAGAACTGCTCCGGCATCATGAGATGATAAGGGTTGCAACCAAATATCCGCATATAACAAAGGATTACTTCCAGAATGTAAAGCATCAGACTGTGGATATCATCAAGCTTAACGGCTCCATAGAGCTTGCTCCGATAGTGGGACTGGCGGATGTGATCTGTGATATCGTAGAGACAGGGAGCACCCTTAAGGAGAATGGTCTGGTAGTGCTTGAGGAGGTGGTCCCTTTGTCGGCAAGGCTCGTGGTAAACACTGTCTCCATGCGGATCCATGCATACAGGATAAATAAACTCATAAGGGAGCTGAGCGATATCAATGCCCCCGACGGTTACAGAGGATAAAATGATAAGGATAAAAAGACTTAACAGTGAGACGAAAAAGGATCTGCTTCAGACTCTTCTGAAGCGCAGCACAAACGATTTCGGAGACATCGAAAAGACTGTGGACGAGATCATACAGAATGTACGGAGGTCAGGTGACAGGGCGATCTTTGATTATGCACTGAAATTTGACGGATGCAGACTGGATGAGTCCTCCTTCATGGTGGATGAGAGTGAGATAGAAGAGGGGGCAAAGCTCATAGATCCCACTCTCTATCAGGTTATGGAAAGGGCTGCTTCAAATATCAGGGATTATCACATGAAGCAGGTGCGGCAGAGCTTTTTCACCTCCAAAGACGACGGATCCATATTAGGGCAGAGGATAACCCCCATCGCAAGGGTGGGAGTATATGTTCCCGGAGGGAAGGCCGCATATCCTTCGACTGTCCTTATGAATATCATTCCGGCACAGTGCGCCGGAGTTTCCGAGATCATAATGTGCACTCCCGCGGGAGCTGACGGGAAGGTGACTCCGGTGGTTTTAGCTGCTGCCAGGATAACCGGAATAAAAAAGATATACAAAACCGGCGGGGCCCAGGCTATAGCTGCGATGGCCTATGGGACAGAGATGATACCAAAGACCGATAAGATCGTAGGACCCGGTAATATTTTCGTAGCGCTTGCCAAAAGAGCTGTCTATGGGCATGTATCAATAGATTCTGTTGCAGGTCCCTCTGAGGTGATGGTCCTTGCCGATGAGACGGCTGATCCCCGCTATGTGGCTGCGGATCTTTTAAGCCAGGCCGAGCATGACGAGATGGCTTCTGCCATACTTGTGACCACATCAATGGAGCTTGCCGAGAAGGTGGCTCGTGAGATAGATGCCTTCCTTCCCAGACTTTCAAGACGGGATATAATAGAAAGATCGCTAGAAAATTATGGTTATGCCCTGGTGGCGGATTCGATGGATGATGCTGTCGATGCCGTCAATGAGATCGCTTCAGAGCATCTTGAGATAGTGACAAAGGATCCCTGGGGGACGATGACCCGGATAAGGAATGCAGGAGCCATTTTTTTGGGCGAATATTCTTCAGAGCCTTTGGGAGACTATTTTGCAGGACCGGATCATGTGCTTCCCACAAACGGGACCGCAAAGTTCTTTTCGCCCCTGTCAGTGGATGATTTCATAAAGAAATCCTCGGTCATCTGCTACACCCGTGAAGCGCTCGAGGCGGTACATGAGGATGTGGAGTTATTTGCCAGGTCCGAGGGACTTACCGCTCACGCAAATTCAGTCGCAGTACGTTTTGATAAAAGAAAATGAGGTTTCGGGATGAATAAGAGATTATCAAAGATCAGCAGAAAGACAAATGAAACGGATATAAGCCTTGAGCTCATACTCGATGGAACCGGAGATCATGACATACATACCGGGGTCGGTTTTTTTGACCATATGCTGGAGGGATTTGCAAAGCATGGCTTTTTTGATCTTTATATCACCTGCAAGGGCGATCTTGACGTGGACACCCATCATACAGTGGAGGATACAGGGATCGTACTTGGGCAGGCAATCAAAGCGGCTCTCGGAGAGAAAAAGGGCATTAAAAGATACGGACATTTTCTCCTTCCCATGGATGAGACTTTAGTTGCCTGCGCAGTGGACATGTGCGGCAGGCCGTATTTTAATTTCGATCTGGTCTTTCCCCAGGAAAAATGCGGAGATATGGAAATGTGCATGGTCAGGGAATTCTTCTATGCCGTCTCAGCCAATGCAGGGATGAACCTTCATCTGAAGCAGCTTGACGGACTGAATTCACATCATATCGCAGAGGCGTCCTTCAAGGCCTTTGCAAAAGCGCTTGATATGGCGACACAGTATGATGAGCGTATAGATAATGTGCTTTCAACAAAGGGGGCATTGTAATGGAATATAAACAGATCATACCCTGTATATATCTGAGCAACGGACTTGCGGTGAAAAACCTGCATGACAGGTCCAAGGTTTCGGAGGATCCTGTGGGACTCGCATCTGATTTTGAGAATCACGGAGCCGATTCCATCATCATATTTGATTTTTCCGTCAATGATGCAGGTCATGAGAAAAACCTCGAGATCATAAAGGCCATAAATCATACGGTGGACATACCGCTTATAGGCGCCGGGAATGTAAAACGCGCCGAGGATATAAAGAAGCTTTTATATGCAGGCTGTGAGATCGCGGCTCTTAATTTCTCCAAGGCGGAAAACATCGAGCTGGCAAAGGAGGTCTCAAAGCGTTTCGGCAGAGAGAAGATCGCGGCATCGGTCGCAGATACCTCCGAGCTGGATGCGGGAGAGAATGAGATCAAGAATTATATAGGCCTGGTGCTTCTTATCAATGAGGATCAGCTTGAGGCGACGGACAGGTGGTTCAAGACACACTGCTCAGATAATTCCAATCCCATGAGTGTGGATCTGATCCCGCTTCTTGAAAAGGAATCCCTGCATGAGGCTGCTGCTGTTTTGAGATCCCATGCCATAGCAGGTATCGCAGGAGGTGTCCTTGATGTCTCCGCACCGGGCTTCATGGATTTCAAGAGACAGTGCAAGGGACTCGGGATCCCTGTAAATACCTTTGAAAGCAAGATCGCCTGGGAGGAGCTTGTAAAGAACAGCGATGATATGATCCCGGTGATAACACAGGATTACAAGTCAAACGAGGTGCTGATGCTTGCCTATATGAATAAGGAGGCCTTTGAAAAGACCCTTGCCACGGGAAAGATGACATACTGGTCCAGGAGCAGGAATGAGCTTTGGGTCAAGGGTGACACCTCAGGTCATTATCAGTTTGTAAAGAGCCTTACCGCGGACTGCGATAAGGATACCATACTGGCAAAGGTGCTTCAGATCGGCGCTGCCTGCCACACGGGAGCAAGATCCTGCTTCTTCAATGAAATGATAAAGCGTGAGTTCAGTGATTCGAATCCGCTTAAGGTTTTTGAGAGCGAATATGCAACCATAGTGGACAGAAGGGATCATCCAAAGGAAGGCTCCTATACAAATTACCTTTTTGACAAGGGAATAGACAAGATCCTTAAGAAGGTGGGAGAGGAGTGCACTGAGATAATAGTGGCTGCGAAAAACCCCGATCCGGAGGAGCTCAAATACGAGCTGGCTGACTGGCTTTATCATGCCATGGTCCTCATGGTGGAGAAGGGGGTTACCTGGGAGGATGTCACTAAGGAGATCGTAAACAGATAGTGAAAAAGCTTGCATTAAGTGATGAGATACTGCTCTCTGTCGAGCATCCCGAAAGGTATATCGGCGGAGAGATAAACTCGGTGGTCAAGAAAAAAGAAGATGTGGATATCCGATTTGCGATGTGCTTTCCCGATGTATACGAGATAGGCATGTCGCATCTTGGTATTCAGATATTATATGAGATGTTTAACAGGAGATCCGACGTATGGTGCGAAAGGGTTTATTCGCCATGGCTGGATCTGGACAGGATAATGAGGGAAAAGGGGATCCCCCTTTTTGCGCTTGAATCACAGGAGCCCGTGAGGGATTTTGATTTCCTCGGCATCACTCTCCAATATGAGATGTGCTATACGAATGTACTGCAGGTTCTTGATCTGGCAGGCATACCCCTTATGGCTGCGGACCGGGGCATGGATGAGCCTCTCGGGGAGATGCCTGTGGTGATAGGCGGCGGACCCTGCGCCTATAATCCCGAGCCCATAGCTGATTTCTTTGATATGTTTTATATAGGTGAGGGCGAGACTGAGTATGACAGGCTTCTGACCCTGTACGGGGAATTAAAGAAGCAGGGGGCCACAAGAGGGGAATTCCTCAGAAGGGCCTCCAATATCAGGGGTATGTACGTACCATCCCTCTATGAGCCTGAATATGCTGCGGATGGAACCTTAAAAGCCTTCAATAAGCTCTGTTCCGATGCTCCTGACAGGATCCTCAAAGCGATATGCATGGATATGGATAATGCGCCATATCCGGTAAAGCGCGTCATACCCTTCATCAAGGTGACACAGGACCGCTCAGTGCTCGAGATACAGAGAGGCTGCATCAGAGGCTGCCGCTTCTGCCAGGCGGGCATGATATACAGGCCGGTAAGGGAAAAAAGCCTGGATACCTTAAAAAAGCATGCTCAGGCCATGATAGAAGCCACAGGAGATGATGAGATATCCCTGAGTTCGCTTTCAACCTCGGATTATACAAAGATCGCCGAGCTGGTAAAATGGCTTGTGGAAACCTACAGAGAGAAATTCATCAATATTTCCCTTCCCTCACTTCGTATCGATCATGTATTCCTGGATATGATGGAAACCATCCAGGATTCCAAAAAGGGATCGCTGACCTTCGCTCCGGAGGCAGGCAGCCAGCGCATGAGAGATGTGATCAATAAGGGAATAACAACAGAGGACATAATGCAGGGCTCGGCTATCTGCTTTGAAGCCGGCTACAGCAAGGTGAAGCTTTATTTCATGATGGGGCTTCCGGGAGAGAGCGATGAAGATGTGCTGGCAATAGCGGATCTTGCCAATGATGTGGCCATGAATTATTTCGATACTGTTCCAAAGGAGGAGCGCAAGGGGGTCAGGGTACAGGTGACAGGCTCGGCTTCCTTTTTCGTGCCGAAGCCCTTCACTCCCTTCCAGTGGTGTGCAATGGACCGCCCGGAGAATTTCGTACGCAAGGCGCATATGGTAAATGAGGCCATGGAGAATTCCCTCAATCATAAAAGCCTGAAATTCCAGTATCATGAATCCGGGATCTCAAGCCTGGAGGGCTTATTTGCCAGAGGCGACAGGCGTGTGGCCAGGGGCATACTTGCGGCTTATAAAAAGGGCTGTATCTATGATGCCTGGACGGAAAGCTTCGACAGGGCCGGATGGGATGAGGCATTACAGGAGACAGGCATAGATATCGGTTTTTATACCTTAAGAGAAAGGCCGCTGGATGAGGTCTTCCCATGGGATTTCATAGATATCGGAGTGTCAAGGGAGTTCCTGAAAAAGGAATATCTCAGGTCAAAGGAAGGCACAGTGACTCCCAACTGCCGAGAAAAGTGCAATGGCTGCGGCGCGGCAGTATTCGGCGGCGGGGTATGCTTTGCCGATCGTTTGTAAATCATGCTTAATGATTGTAAAATATATTGATACCGTAACGGTTTTGTTTTTGAAGAGAGGAGATACGAGATGATCAACCTTACGCTTGACGGAGCAGAAGAAACTAAAGCCGAAAATGAAGCGGCGCCTGTCACGGCTGTGGAGCAGAGCCTTGACACGCAGATAGCTGAGATAGCAAGACAGGCGGAAACCTTATCACCTGAGGAGCAGAAGCAGGTGGATGAGTTTGTTTCCAAGATAGACCTGCATGACTCTGCCGTGGTGTCCAGATACGGGGAATCTGCCAGGACCAAGGCCACAGGCTTTGCAGATGAAGCCTTAAAGACTGTGACCGGCAGGGATACCGGGGAGATCGGAAAGCTTCTTTCACAGCTTACAGTGCAGGTGAAGAAGTGTGATCCGGGAGAAACCGGCGGTTTTAAGCTGATCAAAAACGCAAAGCGCAAGATCGAGGAGATAAAGGTCCAGTACGGCAAGGTCAGCTCAAGTGTCGATTCCATAGCTAAGGAGCTTGAGGGACAGCGGATGAAGCTCCTTGTGGATATAGAGGGACTGGACAGGATGTATGAGGAGAACCTTGAATATTATAAAGAGCTTTCCATGTATATAATGGCTGGCAAAAAGAAGCTTGAGGAAGCCAGGAACGGCGAGCTTGTGGAATTAAAAAGGAAGGCGGAGGAGACCGGAAGCCAGGAGGATGCCTGGGCATATCAGGATTTCAAGGAGCGCATAGCCCAGTTTGAAAAGCAGATCTACGATATGGAGCTTACAAGGACCACCTGCATGCAGATGGCCCCGCAGATCCGTATGGTCCAGAAAAATGACCAGGATATGGCGAGAAGCCTGTATACTTCATCTACAGATACAATTTCCCTTTGGAAAAGACGTATCGCCCTGGCCCTTGCCATGGAAAACAGCAGACAGGCTACAGAGATGCAGAAGGCGGTGTCTGATATCACAAATCAGATGCTCAGAGAGCAGTCAGCTGCATTAAAGATGAACGCGGTTGCGGCTGCGAAGGAATCCGAAAGAGGCATAGTCGACATTGAAACCCTGAAGCAGGCCAATGCCGATATCATATCAATGATAAATGATGTGACCCGTATACAGGAGGAGGGAAGAGAAAAAAGAAGGATCGCCGAAACAGAGCTTCAGAATATTGAGAATGAGCTCAGAGATGCACTCGTAGGTGCAGGAAAAGGCGTTTGATGAGCAGTATCAGGGGCAAGGCGGTAAGGACTGCAGTGATAGCTGCGGTTTCTGCTGCGGGCATAGGCGCTCTTTCGGCTTTGAACGGGCCTCTTATAATAGCTCTGGGAGTAAGGGCGGCATCTGTCCTTACGACAGCCGTTGGGGTTTTAGGCGGAGGTCTTTTTCTGCTGTCCTCGGCAGACCTCATCCGGGGCGCGGCGAAGCAGTACAGGATCGCATCGGATGAGAAAAAGACGCAGATGCTCAGTGTGGAAGCCGATGATATCCCTCAGGAGGATATGACGAGTCCCGAGGCGACAAGAGAGAGGCTGAACAGAATAAAATCCTCATCCCCCAGGCTTGCGGGCCTGATGGACAGCTGCCTTGCGCAGCTTGACAGGATGGATGAGCTGCAGAGAAGACAGCAGGAGCTTCTCTCGCTTAATCAGGCTGCTTATCTTAAGGACACCGTAGGTACCCTGAATACGGTCGAAAGGGAGATCTGCCTGAATCTGAGAGGGGTTGTGAATCAATGCATAATCGCCGGTGACGGCGCTGATGTGAGCCGTATAGATACAAAAAAGGTTGACGACATACTCACACAGAATAAGCAGCTTCTGGATCAGTCAAAGGAGCTGCTTGTGGTATCTGCTGACTGGATAGATAAATATAATTCCCAGGAGGGAGGAGCGGACAGATCGCTTCTCGATAACTGGATAAAGGTAATACATGATACGATACATGGTATCGAGAACAGTTGACCAGGAGGACAGGATAATGAAAAAGATATTGAAGCTTACAGCTTTATTTACAGCTGTGACCATGTGCATCACAGGCTGCGGAGATTCTCTGGGAGAGAGTACGGATGTATATACGAGGGAAGAGAGCTTAAAGGAGCTGGATGCATACTGGAGCGAGATAAAGCCTTCTGAAATAAAGGCTCCGCTGGATATCTATGAGGATTCGGAAGAATCCGTCACCCTTGCCGATATAAGCACCTTCCCTCTGGTTGTAGAAGGAAAGGGCGATATAAACATAGAGGTTGCAGCAGCGACGGAGATGAGCTCCAAGGCTCCGGACAACTGGATGGTGGAAGCTGCCGAGAAATTCAATTCGAGCGGCGCCACAGTATCGGGACGCTCCGTATCGGTTTCCGTCAGGAAGATCACCTCAGGCGAGACCGTCACATATATTGAAGACGGCGGCTATCGTCCCGAGGTTTTTGCTCCTTCTAATTCCGCATGGGGAGATATGCTCAGCGCCAAAGGCTTCAGGACTGTCACTCTTGCTGACAGGGTAGCGGGGAATACAGCCGGGGTACTCATGGATAAGTCAACCTATGAGGATTTCAAGGAAAAATACGGAGATGTAACGGTAGATAAGGTTTTGGAGGCTTCTCTTGCGGGAGATCTTACCTTTGCTTATACAAACCCTTATACCTCCTCCACAGGACTCAATATTCTGGCTGCCATGCTCAAGGCCTTTGATCCGTCGGACCCCCTGTCGGATGAGGCAGCGTCGAAGCTCCTTGATTATCAGAAGCAGTCGCCTCCTGTAGCATATACCACATCGGTATTGAGAGAACAGGCGGCAAAGGGGATAATAAAGGCCATGGTCATGGAGGAGCAGGCTTATAAGAATACACCCGAGCTAAAGAACTATGTAT
>CAMUZQ010000057.1 GCA_947165275.1 uncultured Lachnospiraceae bacterium
AGCAGGGCATTGGATTCATATGAGGGACTTATCAGGAAAAACCTGAGTCCGAAACCGATAAGTGCTGCAAGAACTCCTGATATCAGGAGATAATACCAATTAGTAATAAGTACTATCAACAGCTCTTTCAGATCTATCTCTATGACACCCCTGTTGTTTACGGCTCTGCTCGTGTTATTTTTGTCCGCAGTCATCTCTCAAGTATCCTGCCCGGATTTGTTTCAAACAGTCTGCGGGCTCTCTCCTCACCATATTTCTTTGCGATGTATTCCCGGCACTCCTTCATACGGCATCGTCTGTCAGTCATGTTGTGGCAGTCCGAAGCTATGATATCCACATAATGCTCCTTCAATATCGTCCTGCACAGTCTCTTTGTCCTGAGCCCTTCCTTCCCTATGATGCTGTCGGCGTTTATCTGTATCATTGCGCCCATGCTCCGGAATTCTCCGAGAACCTTTGGTTCTTTAATGAACACCTCATATCTTTCAGCATGCGCTATGACAGGTGTATAGCCGTTTGCAAGCAGATCGTCTACTGTGTTCCTGATCTTTCTGTAGCTGTCAGAGTAACTGTACTCAGCCAGTACGTACTCTCCATACGCAAGTGTGGGACATACTTTATCCTGCATGTTATCGACAATATCGCCGTCGACATGATATTCACATCCAAGGTATGTCTCTATTCCGAGCCTGTCTGCACAAGCTTTCACCTTGTCAAATACATCCCCGATCCTGTCTATGTCGTACTCGAACATCCCGGGTCTGTAATGAGGTGTAAATATTATCTTGTCTATTCCCTGAGCCGCCGCGTCTTCCAGCATGATCTGCGACATCTCCGGCGTGTCTGCTCCGTCATCCACTCCATACAGGATGTGGGTATGCATATCGATCATTCTTCGTTTTCGTCAGTCGTTTCCTTCAGTAAAAAACAAATAAGGTGTCACCATGGGGACTCCTTGCCACAACATATAGATAAATAGGAAGTATTCTTCCAGTATTATGGAACTTAATTTCCTATTTGTCAACTCAAATAGGAAATATAGTTCCTAAATAGGAATGAATTATAATGAAGGCTTAAAATATCAATAAGGTCAGGTTTTTTTAATGTTAATATCAGATATTAGAATTATCGGTAATAAGCTTTACAATATCCGAAAGAAAACAGGTTTGTCTCAGGAAGAAGCTGCCTGGCAGGCCGGACTTTCTTCGCGTACCTACGCTGATATAGAGCGTGGCGAAGTAAACGCACGTATAGAATCCATTATTAAGATATGTATGGTATTCCATATCACACCAAACGATATCATGACAGATAATGATGACGATTCAGACATGTCCAATGAAAATCTCATGGCACAGATCGACCTGCTTCCCATAAAAGAAAAGCAGGTCGCTCTTAAGATATTAGCTGCATATATTGAAGCGATGCAACACGCATAATCTTGACTTCCCTATTGTTTTTTATTAGCACACATTCCTTTTGATTTTATTAGCGCCTTGAAAACACTGAAATAATGCGGCTTTATCGCATTTTCGCTTAAAATATTCTCCGGTTTATTGTATAATGCACTAATAAGAAATGATAGGATGCCGGATATAATTCAGGTGACAACCTCGATTTATTTTATGACGAAAAGCATAAATGTAAAATCGGATTCATAACCCTCATAGGCTCCGGGGACAAGGCTTTCAAGGATCTCATCAATAAGGAACTTGCAAATATCGAGACGAAGGAATATTTCGTCAAATACGAGGATAGGTACCTTTTCATCATAAAACGCCCTGTTATGGTCGGAAGTAAGAAGGATAATCCGGCGTGGATGTACCTCGGTCTCGACTGTGGTCGTATGTCTGACGAGCAGCACAAGCTCCTAAAGCGGGCAAAGCGCGATTCTCTGACAACTGACGAAGTATTTGAGGCAATGCAGAACGAGGGTGTCTTCAGTATTCTGTCAGGCTATCCTACATTGCCACATGTGTGGTTAAGATGATACAGTTGCGCTTGAAGGAAGCCAATCTGTTTTTCGGTTCAAGGCTTGCCTGCTTACGCAATCAAAAGTGTACGATATACGAAAAAACAGAAAAACACTAGATATTATCTATATATGGCATCAAACAAAACCTGTATACCGGAGGAACAAAATGAAACTTACAGAAAAGATCAAAGAAAAAGAAGATACTGATCGCCGCACCTTTTTGCACATTTACCCAAAGGGAGTATAGCATGGAAACTTTTCTCGAGAAACTTTATAAGACCGCAGCGCTCTATCCATCCCGGCCGGCTGTCGTGGACCGGGACGGAACACGCATCACCACCTATCGGGACCTGCTGACAGCGGCCGGCCGGATCAATGCCTGGCTGCGAAAAAATAATCTGGGGCGCGAGGACGTGATCGCCATTCATTTTCCCAAGAGCATGGAATATCATGCTGCACGGATCGGCATCATGATGGCAGGCTGCGCCTGGGTAGGACTGGAAGACCTTATGGGAAAGGAACGGATCACGTATGTGATCCATGACAGCGGCAGCAAGGCGGTGATCAACGGAGAAATCTGGTCGGAAGCCATGCAGCTCCCCCCCTGTGAAATTATTGCCGCAGCCGATCCCCATGATCTTGCCTTCATTATCTATACCTCGGGAAGCACCGGTGTCCCAAAGGGGGCTGCCCACGAATATGGTGTCTATCCGGATATTGCCAGAGGGACCTATGCATTTGCCGGCCCCTATGCCCAGCCGGAACCGTTCCAGTTCGCCAATGTCGCTCCGCAGACTTTTATAGCCGGCATTTATACCATGATCGGAACACTGAATCTCCGGGGAACGATCCATGAAATTTCGATGTCAATGGTTCATGACATTTCCGCTCTTAAGCAATACTTTATCGGGAAAGGGATCCACCATACCTTCATGACGCCGACATTGATCCGGCTGCTTTTGCAGGATCCGCGTATTCAGCTTCGGGCCTGCAGCACGGGAGGCGAAATCGTATCGGATGTATTTACCGATCGTTTTGATATCCTCAATGTCTACGGACCAAGCGATTTTGGATTCCCCACCTGCGTGTATCTGCTGGACAGAGCCTGGAAAAATACACCCATCGGCTATCCGGTCTGCCAGTCAGACATCTTGCTGCTGGATGAGGAGGGTCTTGCTTCAGACGAGGGGACCTTCTGCATTTATCTTCCGTACTTCAGGGGATATGTCGGCGAAACGGATGAAAGCTGTTACATCACTCTGGAAGGAAAGAAGTATCTGAAAACCTCCGACTATGTACATCGGGACGACGACGGATGCTATACCGTTCTGGACCGTTTGGACGATATGGTGAAGCTGAACGGCAACCGGGTGGATACCCGTGAGGTGGAAGCCGCTGTCAATCGGGTGCTGGGACTGGATTTCTGCTGTGTCACGCTTTACCGGCGCAACGGGATCAAAGCCTTATGCGCATATTATACCGGAGACCGGGAACTGGACAGCGTAGACGCAGCGCAGGCCCTTCGGGAACATCTGCCGGAGTACATGATTCCCGCCTTCTATATCCGGCTGCCGGAAATACCGGTGAATGCGAACGGCAAGGTGGACAAACGTGCGTTTCCGGAGCCTGAGGGACACTTGAGGATCAGGCAATTCGCCGCGCCGGAGGATGAGACGCAGCGAAGGCTCTGCGAAGTCTGGCAAAGCCTGCTGGATCCTGAAGGGAAGGTGGGGATTGACGACGACTTCTTCATGCTGGGCGGTGATTCCATCCTTGCGATGGAGGCGCTGGCGCACTGTGATGTCCCGGGACTGACGGTTCAGATGGTGTATGAAGGAAGAACAGTGCGGAATATCACATCCCTGCTGCGTCAGGCACGGCAAAAACCGGCCGGGACACAAGACACACCGGAACTCGTGCCGCTGAACGCCGAACAGATGCAGATGCTTCGTATGGATCTTAGGACGCCCGGAACATGTATGCACAATCTGGCCGTGCGCCTTCAGATCCGAAAGGGTACAGACATGGATAAGCTGGCCTCTGCCGTCCGCACGGCTGTTCGGGCTCACCCCGCCCTGATGAGCATCATCAAGGAAAATGAGGACGGGATGTATCTTCGCTGCCTGCCGGAGAGGACAGTTTCCTTCCCGGTGGAGAAGATGAGCGACGAGGAGCTGGAGGCAGCAGCTGCAGGCTTTGTCCGGCCCTTCCGTCTGGACGGCGAGCCGCTTTTCCGCTGCCGCCTGATCCAGGGAGAAAGCAGAAACATGATGCTCCTGGATGTTTATCACGTGATCTGCGACGGTTTATCACTGAAAAAACTGGTGAAGGATATCCTTGCAGTCTATGAGGGAGAAACGCTGGCGCAGGATCCATTCTTTGCCCTGATGCGGGATGAGGCGGAGAACCGTCTTTCTCCGCGGTTCCGGGAAGACTGGGCCTACTTTGAAAACCTGTGCGGCAGTCCGGGATGGGATCTGAATCCCACGCCTGATCATGACACTGAGGAGAATCTGGACGGCAGCTTTTTCATGCCCTTTGATTTCGGATCGAAGGATGTGGACAGCCTTGGAAAACAATACGGTTTTGGAAAAAACGGCCTGTATCTCGCCGCAACAGCGCTGGCCATGGCCGCCTTTAACGATTCCGAGAAAGTAATCTTCTCCTGGATCTGGCACGGTCGGTCTGACGGGCGGAGGATGAATGCTGTCGGATATCTGCTTCGGGAGCTGCCCTTGGCGGTCCAGCTGAAACGCGGGATGCAGCTTTCCCGGCTGTACGAAATGATCAGCGCCCAGATCCGTGACAGCATTTCCCACGGCAGTCTCTCCTACCTGGCCGAAAAAGGCAGCCTCGAAAAAGAGTACTGTACGCCCGGTATCATTTATCAGGGGGATTTATACGAGTATCATCCGAATGATGGCATCATCAGCAGCATGGAGATGCTTCCTGTTGCAGATGCCGCCTGCAGTAATACGCTGGACCTCGAAATACTGGAAGGAAGGGAGACTTTTGGCGTCCTGCTGGACTACAACGCCCGAAGATATGAACGGCGGAGCATGGAACGCTTTGGCAGCATGTTTCGGACGATCTGCGCCCTCATGATCAGCCTGAACCCGAATACGACAACGGTTGGCGATATCCTCCGCCGGGTGACGAAGGAGACAGATAACCATGACCGCTGAACAATTGGATCTTTACGAAAAGCTGAACGATACGGTCTGTGAGCAGGAAACGGAGAATGTCGTTGCCCGGTTTGAACACCAGGTCCGGCTCCACCCGAATAAGCTCGCGGTGGCCGGATCGCAGAAGATAATGAGCTACGAGAATCTGAATGAGAATGCCAACCGTGTGGCACATGCCCTGCTAAACGAAGGGATCGGCCGGGAGGATCTGATCATGGTGATGATGCCGAGGATTCCAGATTATTATGCGGTCAACCTGGGTATTCTCAAGGCCGGCGCGGCTTATCTTCCTGTCAGCCCCGAGGATCCGGATGAAAGGATATGCGGCATTTTTGCAGCGGCAGGCTGCCGTACCGCGATTATGACCCACAGCATTGCCCTTCAGAAACCGGATCTGATTCTTCGGCTGTCGAAAAAGCCAATGCTCCTTGAGGATCTTGAAAACTTCAGTCAGACAACTGATCCGGACACGGTGATCCTGCCGGAGGATCTGGCCTACTGCATCTATACATCCGGATCCACCGGAAAACCCAAAGGCGTGATGATCGAACACGGAAATCTGTCCAATCTGCTTATGCGCAGCCCAAAGAATCTGGAGGTGAGCTCCCTTGCGGAGCGAGGCAGTGTGATCCTGGCGAGCGTGGCGCTGACTTTTGACGCAGCTGTGATAGATGAATTTGCCGGCCTTTGCAACGGTATGACGGTGGTTATGGCTTCAGAGGAAGAGATTCTGGATCCTCTGCTGCTGAAATCCCTGATGGACAGGTACGGAGTGGACACGATATGCTGCACTCCCAGCTGGCTCAGCTCGCTGCTCTCCGTCTCCTTTCTCCGGCCGGCGCTGGGAAGGATCCGCATATTTGATATAGGCGCGGAAGCATTTCCGGGAGAACTCTACGACAGGATCAGGGAAGTCAATCCGGACGGCATGGTGATCAACACGTACGGACCGACGGAAGCCACTGTCTCCTGCATAGCGAAGGAAATCACATCGAGCAGGGAGATCACCATTGGGCGGCCTCAAGCGAACGTTCAGTGCTATATTCTCGATAAAGACGGCGAGATCCTGCCGCCCGGGGAGATCGGAGAACTGCTGGTCTGCGGCAGGGGCATCGGGCGGGGATACCGGAATCCTGAAAACGGGGATATGGGCGGGTTTATGCTGTTTCGCGGCGAACAGGCTTACAGGACAGGCGACCTGGCCTGCCTGAACGACAACGCAGAGATCGAATACCACGGCAGAAAGGACAGCCAGATCAAGCTGAATGGGTTCCGCGTCGAAACAGGCGAGGTGGAAGATGTAATGAGCCGCTGTCCGCTCATAAACATGTGCGCCGCGGCGCCCATCGAGAACAGGTATCTGTGTCTCTATTACTCCCCTCGCGGAGAAATGAAGCCGTCCGAAGAGGCAGAGAAGGAACTCCGGACTTTCGCAAAGGAGCATCTGGCCCCTTACATGATCCCTGATTTCTATGTGAGGATGGATCAGATGCCGGTGAATGCCAACTGGAAGATCGACAGAAAAAAACTGCCGAAGCCCATGATCCGGTCCATAGAGGGACGCGCGCCGGAAACCGGATTGCAGAAAAAGATCCTGTCATGTATCCAAAGCGTGCTGCCGGGGTATTCAGCCGGCACGGATGCGGATCTTACACACGATGGTCTTTCCTCGCTTGACTGGATCATCTTTTTCGGGATGCTTGCGGACAGATACGGGATCATGCTGAATATTTCCGATGTCCAGAGATGCAGGACCATTCTGGGACTGGAAAAACATATTCTTGAAAACCCGGATATGCGGACAAGCAGCGATGTTCGGGAGGCCAGAGCCACGCTCACGCAGAGTGTCTATTATCATCTGGGGCAGCATTCCTGCCTGTCAGAATCCATGATGACGGTCGCTCTCCGGTTGGATCCGGCTGTCGAAACGGATGCCATCATAAACGCTGTGCGCCGTGCGGCGGCTGTACACCCCGGGCTCTTTGCCCGGTTTGAAGAAAGAGAGGGCGAAATATTCATCCTTGCGCCGGAATCAGTGGAGGACGCAGCGCAGCAGATTTCTGTCGAAATCATCCGGACCGGGGAGGATAAACTGCCGGAAGTGTGCACCGGGTTTCCTTTGAAACATATCCCCTCGGACAGTGAAACCTGCTTCCGATTTGCCATATGCGAAACGGAATCTTCCAAAACCCTGATCTCCTCCTTTTCGCATGTGATAGGGGATGCTGCTTCCGTTTCTGTTCTGCTGGACGATATCCTGCGGGCGCTTGACGGCCGGGAGATCAAAGAAGAATATATGAATATCTTCCAGATTGACCGGGAAATGGAACAGTTGCAGCAGGCAGAAGGCGACGAACCGGGATACCTTGGCCCGAAAGCCCATTTTGCTGAGCTCCTGAGCAATGCCGTATGGCCCGGGCTGCTGTCCGGCCCTTGCAAAGCTGTCAGCGGCACGATCTACGGAATGAAGGTTATGCCGCTTTCCAGACAGGCAGTCGCATCTCTTTGCAGGGAACTTAATGTATCCGGAACCCTCTTCTTTGCCGGGCTGACCGTGCTGGCACTCTCCGGGAGAACATCCCGCGGCGGCAGAGTCCCGCTGCTTTTGGCCAACAACGGCAGGATTGACAGCCGATTCACAAACACCTTCGGATTTTTGGTCCGTCCTGTCATCATCTGCCCGGATACAGATCCGACGGTTTCCGCCGCGGCCTTTTTTCAGGAGATCAGCTATCAGTATTACGAGGGGCTTGGTCTGCACGACCTCCCCCTGCCGCTTGATGAGATGCATGCCCGCTATCCCCGGTGGACGGATCATCTTTTCCTTTATCAGGAAGACAGCGGCTTCCATACAGTATTTGATAAAGAAGTGGAAGAAGAATGGCTTGAGACGGAACAGGAAGATATTCACGAAGAGGACGGATTCAGGGAAAACGAAGTGGGAAGTATTCCGGAACAAATGGCCCGGCGCTGGGCCATTTGCCAGATGTTCTATGATGTCTATGCTGAGGATGACGAGGTCAGCTTAGCAGTCGGCGCAAATCGGGACGCTGTATCTGAGAAGCTTCCACAGGAGATTGCGGAGGAGATCGCGCGTATATGCCGTCTGCTGTCTGAAAACCGGAATGCCCTCCTGGGAGAACTCATGATCGGTGAGAGATGAGATTCCACTCAAAAAATTCCAAATACGGCGTCCAGGCCGGTGTTGTGCAGCACATCCAGGAAATTCTCGCCCACGTTGGACAGCTCCATGCTGCCATTTGCCATCTTCATCCTCTTGTAGGTGTTCAGCAGGACGCGCAGGCCGGCAGATGAGACATAATCGCACTGGGCAAAGTCCAGTGTCAGAGACTGCACGCCGTCTAACTCCTTGTCCAGACAGGCATTCAGATCCGCAGCAGTCAATGTGTTGAGCTCGCCCGAAAGGCTGACAGTCAACCCGGTTCCGTTTTTCTGTGTAGTCAGTTCCATTTTTCTTGCCTCCTATTCTTTGATCGTCAGAATAACCATGGTGATGTCATCGAACTGGGGAACTCCCACAGCGAATTCACTGACATCAGCTAAAATACGTTCAAGCACCTGTTCGCCCGGCAGATCTCTGGTATTGTCCACAATGCTCATCAGACGATCTTCGCCGTAAAGCCTGTTGTTTATGTCGTGAGCCTCGTCCACGCCATCGGTGTACAGCAGCAGGCGGTCGCCCGGAGCAAGATGAAGCTCATCCTCTTTGTATTGTGTGAATTCCATGCCGGCTAAGAAGAGCCCGTGCACCTTCTTCATCTCCTCGCAGGGCTGACCCCTGCGCTGGAGGATCGGATAAATGTGCCCGGCGTTGGTATATTGCAGGGTCATCGTCCGTGTGTCAAGAATGCCGATCCAGGCGGTAGCGAACATGCCCGTCTTGTTGTTCTCACACAGCCGGGCATTGACCTCGGTGAATATCTCCGAGGTACTGCCGCGTGTCAGCGCATAGTCCTTGATCACTGTCTTGGCCGTCATCATGAAAAGCGCGGCAGGGGTTCCCTTGCCGGACACATCAGCGATCAGGAAACAGATGCGGTTGTCGTCGATCGGAAAGTAGTCGAAGAAATCGCCGCCCACCTCCTTGGCTGTGTTCATGCTGCCCCTCAGGACCAGATCCATATGGTCGGCAAACTCCGGGGCGACATCCGGCAGGGCATCAGCCTGGATCCTGGACGCGATGCGCAGATCCGACTCCACCGCTTCAATCTGAGCCTGTGTCTTAAGAGCCGTATGGGTACTTTCATTGGTGATAAGATACATCAGTGCCAGGACAACGGGCAGAGACAAGGTGCTGTATTCATCACCGATAGTCGCCAGCTCCAGGAAGTAAAGAACAGGTGCCATGATCCCAAAAATGATCATACTCACTGTAACTTCTCCGCCAGCCGGTTTTTTCTCCCTGCCCAGAGTGAAAAAATAAAGGGCAATGATCGGGGGGATGAACAGATAGGCCAGGACTATCCAGTAAAAGAGACCGTCAAATAAAGGTCCCTCATGCACTATGCCGTTTTCGTCTACCCATGCGACAAGGCCTGTAAAGGGAGTGGTAAGGGTCATCAAAAAGCCTGTTACCACAGGCAGTCCATATATGATCATGGAAAGTCTCCTACTGATATGCAGACCAAACCGTTCGATCAGATAGCGGTTGAGGAAAGCAACAAAGAGAAGGAAAGAAATACTGTAACTGTAGATGATGCAGTATAAGAAGAGCCGCAGATCCGAATGTCCGTCAAAGAGAGACCATAGAATCTCAGATGCGCTCATGATAACTGAAAAAAGCAGCATCAAAGTAATGCGGTCGGTTAATTTCTGTTTGTAAAGGAAGATGCTGTTGATGTAAAGGATAGTAAGTATGATCAGTCCGATAAACAGGATCTCAATATACAGTTTGAAATCAGTTTGCATGGCTGAGACTCCTTTCAGGATTCGAGCGGCTTGATAAGGAAGGAGCTCCGATTGAAGCTCATGGTGGTCAGGTGGCGCGTGTTCTCTCCCAGCTTTTCCATATAGGCGGATACGGCAAAGGAGGCGATGGAAGTAACGCTCACATCCTCCTCGGAAATATCAAAGAGAATACCATCATCCTTCGTGATGATCTTAACACCCTCCGGGATAAGTAAAACGTAGCACTCGCTGAGAACGTGTCTGCCCTCGTTTTTTTCGTAAATAAGCATATACAGCTCCTCGATCAGCAGCTTGACGACTCCCACTGTGCGCCCGTTCACACCTTGCTTGGTTAGCTGAGCCTCCACCTGCTTCTGTACGTCGATGATCTGCTCCGGCTCCACTTCAAACTGGAAGAACCAGGACAGATCATTTCCCGGCACCCTGGAAAGCAGCAGCGGACACTCCTCCCTGCCGTAACGTGACCTGAGGTACAGCATCAGCAGTATATAGGCAGCAGCTGGTGCCACGGCCAGACCGATGATCAGTCCATACAGTCCGAAGCACCCGCCCAGAACCACGGCAAGACCGGCAGCCGACACCAGATCCCGCAGTGCACAGACCACCGTTCCAAGAGCGATCTGGTCGATCGTCAGATAGTAAGAAGTGATCAGGTAAAGAAGGCTGGTGAAAGTGGAACTCAAGGCAGTCAGCCGTATACAGGTCACAACCCAGCCGGCAAGCTCAGGACTATTCACCTTCAGAAAGCCGGGTATGAGTGGAGCGATAACCACCATAAGCAGCGTGACAGCGATCCCCTCTGCAATGGCTGACCTTTGCGCCAGTGCGTAGCTGGATCTGATACCCTCATGATTCTTCTCTCCGATGTAAACGCTGAATATCGGGTTGACCGCCTCACCAATGCCGTCATAGACCATTTGGAACTCCTGGCTCAGGGAGACAGCAGAGATCAGGATCAGGTATTCCGGCCCGAAGCGTGCGCTGACAAAGGCGTTAAGCACAGCGGTAAAGATGGCAAGAAAGAGATATGAACTGGAGTCGATGATGCTGCAGCGCACGATCTGCTTCACAAGATCAAAGGAAAAATACAGATTCCAGCGGAGGGAGTGGCTCTTCTTTGTGAAGTGGATCATCAGGATCCCTAAGGAAACCACGATGAACGCAAAGGAAGCAAGACCTATGCCGCTGAGTCCAAGGAAATGGCTGAGAATGAAAGAAAACACGATATTTCCCACACCCTGCACCGCATCGGCGACGGAAGAAATGCCCTCGTCGCCATCACTGTATACCATGGCGCCCATGAGCATCTGGATGGGAAGGATCAGGATCGTAAACTGCATCCAGAACAGGTATCCCCGAGCCTGGGTCAGTACCGCCTCGGAAGCGGAACAGCCGAGTAGGTACATATTCCCGAAAAGTCTCGTCAGACAGAACAGGACAAGCCCCACTACTATGGCCAGCAGCAGACCTGTCCCGAAGATCTGATCCGCACGATCCTTGTTGAATTCCCCCATCTCCCGGGAGTACAGGATGGGCACTCCAAGTGAAAAAACGGAGCCGAAAAAGGCGGCGAGTGAATAAAGCGGCGTTATCAGCGTGACTCCCATCACGGCATCTGAACCTATGACAACGCCGGCGATGATGGAATCCGACATCAGCAGTATGGAGACTACCATCATTGTCAGTGTTCCTCCAAGCAGCATAGAATAATATTTTTTAGACATAAATGTCTGCTGATTTATTCCCCGGTATATCTTCATCTTTTTTCTCACACTATTCCCTTAAAAAGCGCTCCTGAAATCCCTGCCTTAAGTCTTTCCCGGCCATTGTGATCTCTTCTCTGCTCAACATACCGCTATTATTATATCAGGAAGGAACTCCTGCATCAAAGCTGTCTTAATTTACCGTTCACATCCTCCAGTTCTGCGATATCATCTGCCTTTTTGTCATATGACTGTAGATACTGTCATAGCTGTTCAGAAATCCGGGACTGCCCTGTTCGGCTACCACTCCGTCCTTCAGTACCACGATATGATCTGCATTCGCTATTGTTCTCATAGCGGCTTATCTGCGCTGTATCCTCGTTATTGACCGCGATACTGATGATCTTCCACAGGTCATAGTACGGGATCAGCACTACTATCGCGCTTACCGCTGCTATGAACCTTCCAAGAGTGATGAGCTTCCTGTGTCCTCCTGCATATCGTCCGATCAGCTTCATATGATCGAATCCTTTTGTTTTACCCATTTTTCTTTCCTCCTGTTTATTTATCCCTCTATACAGCAACCGTCATAAGACGGATAAAGCAGATGAATATGGTTAGCTATCGCTAACCAATTGCCGGTAACTAACGACATTAAAAAAGAGCCTTTCGGCTCTTCAGCTGATTCCCATGATCTTCATCCACCCCGGCATGAAGAACTCCTGAATGGTATTTAATGTCTTTTCCAGCTTCGATTCCCTGCAGTCATGTATTATAGGCTCGAAACACGCTGTCAGATATGCCGATAAGAGCATATGCAGCTCTTCCTCGTCTATATCCGACACGGGCCAGCCGCTTTCTCTCATTATCCTGATCGCTTTCATGAAATCCTTTTGATTCTCGGTGACGTAATCATGGATAAAGTTCTCGTATTTGGTACCCACGGAACAATTCATAAGCAGCTTGAATTCATCTCTCCTCGGAAGTATCACCTCTCTGATCAGATCCATAAAAGTTTCCCCAAACAGCTCCTGTCCGGCATCCTTTCCCTCCAGCAGAGCATATTTTTTTTGCTTATGCTTCCGTGTCCACTCATCTATCTCCGAGATCAGAGGCTCCACCATGGCATCATACATCGCCTCTTTATCGGCATAGTGCCTGTACAGGCCGGCAGACGTCATTCCCGCCCGTGCACCTATGCTGCGGATCGACGCCGCCTCGTAACCCTTTTCGAGAAACTCCTCTTTTATGGCTTTATTTACCTTAATGTGGCTTAATGTCTTATCTCTTGGCATATATCAACCTTTCAAAGATGATCCGTAAGTCATCATTGTTAGTCATCATTGTTAGTCATCATCATTAGCTATCATCGTTAGCTATCAGGTGTAAAATATCATATCACTCATCATTTGTCAATACCACCTCAATTATCAGGAAGATGTCAGATACGGAGGAGTATTGAGTTTATTATTGACAAACATCCGGAACGATAGTATGATTTCATAAATACTATATATCATATATGTTTTATAGGATATAAATCATGTGCGAATTATTCGGGTTATCAGGAAGAAAAAAAATGAATATCGTCCGGGAGCTTGAGGAATTTTATTCGCATGCCCCGGGGAATCCCGATGGATGGGGCTTATTCTGCAAAACGGACAGCTCTCTCCTGTTTGACAAGGAGAATATAAGAGCCGACCGGAGCAGTCATCTTAAAAGCCTCCTGTCCGGTAATATTGAAGCAAAAGCTGCAATAGCCCATATAAGACTGGCCACTATAGGCTATGACAAGATGGAAAACACCCATCCCTTCAAGGGATATGATCTCAGCGCAAATGAATGGATATTCGCCCACAACGGCACCATATTCGAAAGCGAAGCGCTGACAAAATACACCTATGAACAGGACGGAGATACTGACAGCGAGCGGATCTTCCTGTATATGCTTGACTGCCTGAATAAAGCCGTAAGAAAAAAACAGGGAGCGCTTACTTCCGATGAGAGATTCGAGGTGCTTGACAGGATAGTCTGCAGTCTGTCACCTGAAAACAAACTCAATCTGCTGATATTTGACGGAGAGATGCTCTACGTGCATACAAATTTCAAAGCATCGCTTTTCATGATGCAGACCGACTTGCAGCTCCTGTTTTCAACGAAGCCTCTAAGCAGCGGAAACTGGAAGGAAATCCCCTTCACACAGCTTCTCTCCTTCAAAGAGGGACAGCTCATTCGCAAAGGAACGCGTCACGGCAACGAATACATACCGGATCAGTGCAGCATAAACGCACTGTATCTTGCATACTCAGGACTATAGGATCATCCATTGTCACAGCGGAGGAAAATATGCTTCACTACAAAGATGAAAAGGTACGTAAACTGCTCTTTGAAGGTCTTACAGGACTTGAAAAGGAAGGCTTAAGAGTCACGGGCGAAGGCTTTTTCGCCCAGACCCCGCACCCCTTTTCCGCAGATGACCGGTATATAGTCCGGGATTTCTGTGAGAATCAGACCGAGATCAATACTCCTCCGAAGGACACCCCGAAGGAAGCCTATGAGGAGCTTAAATATCAGACAAGGCGCATCCGGGAAAAACTAAGTGAGCTTAAGGAGCCCGAATATCTCTGGCCGTTTTCAAATCCTCCCTACATACTCAATGAAGAAAACATACCCATAGCCCGCTTCGAGGGAGAAGATCAGAAAAAGACAGAATACCGGGAGTATCTTGCCATGCGCTATGGCAGATATAAGATGACCTTTTCCGGCATCCACTTTAATTATTCTTTCAGTGAGGAGCTCCTGAAAGCCGATATGGAGGCAGCACACGGCGGGGATCTGAGAGCGCACAGGGATCAGTTCTATGTACGCCTCGCGGCCATGGCCCAGATCTACAACTGGCTTGTCGTCGCTATCTCAGCTGCAAGCCCTCTTCTGGACAGTTCTTATTTTGAAAAGGGCAACTGCGGCAATGATGTATATAACGGCATGGCATCAAGCCGCTGCTCCGATATAGGCTACTGGAATTTCTTCACTCCCCTGCTTGATTACACAGACCTTGCATCCTACATCAAAAGCATTGAAAACATAGTGGATTTCGAGCTGATAAGATCCCCCTCCGAGTTGTATTTTCCCGTCCGCATAAAGCCTGCGGGAAGCTATTCCAAGGAAGCTCTGAAGGAGCAGGGTGCGGATCATATCGAGCTTCGCATGATAGACCTCAATCCCCTTGATGAAGGAGGGATAGATGAGAGGGATGTTTTCTTTCTGCAGCTTTTCCTTGTATTTCTCGCCTGCAGGAAGGACGAGAAGATCGACGCAAACGCGCAGATAAAGGCCATAGCGAATACAAAAAACGCGGCAAGATTTGATCTTAAGACGGTACACCTCGTGAATGAGGAAGGAGAATCACTGTCAATAGCCGATGCGGCAATATGCTTTATAGATGAAATGAGGGAATTCTTCGGAAACTTCGGCAACAGGGAGATCGATGACGCTCTTTTTTTTGAGCGCTCCAAGTTTACCGAGATAAAAAACAGATATGCCTATAAGGTCAGGGAGCTTTTCTCAGACGGCTTCGTAAAAAAGGGAATGCTTATGCTCAAGGGTGAAAGCAGGAAGATAGAGACCACTCTCCGCTCCCTTCTATACGAAAAATACATTGCTCCCACGCTGGCTTCCAAGGGAGATTATATCGGCATAGAAATAGAGATGCCCATACTCAATCTTGCAAAGGAAGCGGTAGACTTTGCAAACGTGCATAAGGTCACAGCAAGGTTTATGGAGCGCTTTGGCTTTACTGCCGAAAAACATGACGAAAACGGTGATGTCTGCCTCGCAGAGCTCAGGGACACCTCGGATTCCCTTTCATACGACTGCTCGTATAATAATCTGGAGCTGTCACTCGGGAGAGTCACCGATATAGGTGAAGCTCAAAGACGTTTCAGGAAATACTATGATTTCCTTCAGGAGTGCTTTGCGGAATACGACTACACCCTTACCGGCATGGGGATCAATCCCTACAGGATATACAATCAGAATATCCCCGTGCCCAACGGCAGATACCGCATGCTCTTCCATCACCTTCATTCCTACGAAAAATACCGTATGCTCCCCATGTACTTTCATCCGCATCCGGAGTTCGGTACCTTCGCAAGCGCATCACAGGTGCAGCTTGACATCACCTATGACGACATCCCTGAGGTAATAAATACCTTCTCTCTTTTAGAGCCGGTGAAAGCGCTTATCTTTGCGAATTCTATCCTGCTTAATGAAGCTGAGGATTATCTCTGCTACAGGGATATCCTCTGGGAAAACTCTACCCATGGCATCAACCCCCACAATGTGGGTCCCTATGAGTATATGTTCAGGGATGCCGACGAGTTTCTGGACTACATACAGTCCACGAGCATCTATTGTGCCGAAAGGGAAGATAAATACGTGAACTTCAAACCCATCCCCTTAAGGGATTATTTCTCCCAGGACGAGATAGAGGGAGAGTATTACGCAGACGGCAAATACCATAAGCTGATAATAAAGCCAAGAACGGAGGATCTCGCATACTTAAGATCCTTTAAGCACGAGGATCTGACCTACAGGGGGACGGTGGAATTTCGGAGCGTATGCTGCCAGCCCATAAAGGATGCCATGTCAGTGGCCGCCTTTCATGCAGGGCTTAAGAAAAGGCTTCATGAGCTGACTGACCTTTTCGCATCTGATCATATACTCTATGGACACGGCTATAACGCAACAGAGCTGAGGCATTTATTCATAAAGAGAGAACTGCCCTCTTTCGTGGACAGAGACGATGTATACGACCTTGTCCGCAGGATACTGGAGCTGTCTGAGAGCGGACTTAAGGACCGTGGCTTTGGCGAGGAAAGATTCATTGAGCCTCTTTTTGAAAGAGCAGCAAAAAGAGAAAACCCTGCCTCATACATGCTGAAAAAGCTCTCCGCAGGCTCCACCATCGAGGATCTTATTATGGAATACAGGTAGGGGATAAAATGACTCAGTCAGACAGGTCTCCCGTCCTGCAGACGGTCAGTACATTGTTCATACCTAAGCTGACCTCGTCCGCTATATCGCGGATCATCTTCAGATTTACTTCGTTTTTATTCTTCTGATGCTGATGACCGTCCCTCCCCGTTCCTTTTTTTGAATTCCATCTTGTCTTCATACATTGCCTTATCGGCACGCTTGAATACAAGCTCGACGGAATTGTCATCAGAAGCGTATTCCGCCATTCCCGCGGCAGCAGAATACCTTTCCCAGGGATCAGCTGATGTATCATTGTACGACCTGTTAAAAGCAGCTTTCAGATCGACCAGCCTGCTTTGCCTTTGTTCGTAATCCTCTCCCTCCAGTATGACCACGAACTCATCACCTCCTATGCGGTATACAGGAGAATGCTTGTAAATATCACAT
>CAMUZQ010000058.1 GCA_947165275.1 uncultured Lachnospiraceae bacterium
GCGGTTATAGAAGAGAAAGTAAGACTGAGACTGAAGGATCTGGATCATGAAGCAGGCGTGGAGGAGATCCAGGATTATGTTATAGAGGCAATACAGCAGGAGAGCGCCTTTAAGGTCGCTACTGTTTACACTATATACAGGTACAGCCGTGAGCTGGCCAGGAAGAGCAATACCACTGACGATAAGATACTTACCCTTGTTGAATACGACAATGAGGAGGTCAAGGAGGAGAACTCCAATAAAAATCCCATGGTCGTTTCCGTGCAGAGAGATTATATGGCAGGGGAGGTATCAAGGGATCTGACCAACCGCGTGCTGCTTCCCAAGGATGTGGTCGAAGCGCACAGAGCGGGGATCATACATTTCCATGACAGTGATTATTATGTGCAGCATATGTACAACTGCTGTCTTGTAAATCTTGATGATATGCTTCAGAACGGAACCGTGATATCTGATACCATGATAGAAAAGCCCAAGAGCTTTTCCACGGCCTGTAATATAGCGACCCAGTGCATAGCCCAGATCGCCTCATCCCAATATGGCGGTCAGTCCATAACGCTTTCGCATCTGGCTCCCTTTGTCGATGTATCAAGACAGAAATTCCGCAAAGAGGTCCGCGAGGAAATGCTTGAGAACGATATCCTTGTGGATGAGGACCGCATAAATTCCATTGCGGAGAGACGCACACGCGTGGAGATCAAGCATGGTGTGCAGACCATGCAATATCAGGTCACCACTCTCATGACTACAAACGGGCAGGCTCCTTTCATCACGGTTTTCATGTGCCTTGACGAGGTCCCGGAGGGACAGCTCAGAGATGATCTCGCAATGGTCATAGAGGAAATGCTGAAGCAGCGTATAGAGGGAGTGAAGAATGAAAAGGGCGTATATATCACGCCTGCATTCCCCAAGCTCATATATGTTCTGGATGAAGATAATGTAAGAGAAGGAACAAAGTACTGGTATCTGACAAAGCTGGCTGCCCGGTGCACAGCCAAACGTATGGTGCCTGATTATATTTCCGCAAAAAAGATGCGTGAATACAAGAACGGTGATGTATATCCCTGTATGGGGTGCCGCTCCTTCCTTACGGTGGACAGGTTTTCTCCAGAGGGGACGAAGCATAAGTATTACGGAAGGTTCAATCAGGGGGTTGTGACCATAAATCTGGTGGATGTCGCATGCTCAAGCGACAGGAACATGGACAGGTTCTGGCGGCTTCTTGACGACAGGCTGGAGTTGTGCCACAGGGCATTGAGATGCAGGCATGAGAGACTTCTGGGGACCACCTCCGACGTGGCGCCGATACTCTGGCAGCATGGCGCCATAGCAAGACTTCAGAAGGGCGAGAAGATCGACAAACTTCTTTATAACGGATATTCCACAATATCTCTCGGATATGCCGGGCTTTATGAGATGTGCAAATTTATGACCGGGAAAAGCCATACCGATCCGGAGGCGAGACCCTTCGCCATGCAGGTAATGCAGAGGCTGAATGATAAATGCGCGGAGTGGAAGGCGGCAGAGAATATAGACTATTCTGTATATGGCACGCCTCTTGAAAGCACTACATATAAATTTGCAAAATGCCTTCAGAAGCGTTTCGGCAAGATCAAAGATGTAACAGATCATAATTATATAACAAATTCCTATCATGTAAATGTCCGGGAAAAGATCGATGCCTTCAAGAAGCTGGCATTCGAATCGGATTTTCAGGCGCTGTCACCGGGAGGAGCCATATCATATGTCGAGGTTCCCAAGATGACCGATAATATAGATGCTGTGCTTTCCGTGATGCAGTTTATATATGATCATATCATGTATGCCGAGCTCAATACCAAGAGTGATTATTGTCAGGTATGCGGCTATGACGGGGAGATCCAGATAGCGAATGATCCGCACGGCAAGCTCATCTGGCGCTGTCCGTCCTGCGGCAATGAGGATCAGAACAGGATGAATGTTGCCCGAAGAACATGCGGGTACATAGGTACAAATTTCTGGAATCAGGGACGGACCCAGGAAATACAGGACAGAGTGCTTCATATGTCAACGGCTGTGATCGAGAGTAATGCGGCAGGCCAGAGACCTGTATGATCATATATGAACTTCGGTCAGATCTTTGAATGTGATATTGCAAACGGGGAAGGCTGCAGGACTTCCCTTTTTGTTTCAGGATGCACCCACCATTGCAGGGGATGCTTTAATCCGGAAACATGGGATTTCAGCTTTGGGCAGCCGTATACAAAGGAGACCGAGGAGTTTATAATCAATACGCTGAAGCCGGATTATATAAAAGGACTTACCATACTCGGCGGGGAACCGATGGAGCCGGCAAATCAGCCTGAGGTGAGGGCTCTTGCAGAGAGAGTCAAAAGGGAGGTTCCGGGCGCGGATATTTGGATATATTCCGGGTACAGGCTGGAGGAGCTCATGGATCCGGAGAATAAACGCTGCAATACGGAGGATACCGTGCCGATATTGCGCTGCACCGATATACTGGTTGACGGGGAGTTCTGCGCAGAGGAAAAAAACATAATGCTGAAATTCCGCGGATCAGCCAATCAGAGAATAATCAATATTGCCGAGACTCTGAAAAAATATGAAGCAGGGATCGCAGAGGTGATCCTGAAGGAAGAATATATGTAAATATTATCTGTAGTTTTATATACAAGGAGGGTTAGGATCTATGAAGGTACTGGTTATCAATTGCGGGTCGTCATCTTTGAAGTACAGGCTTATCGAGACGGACACAAAGGATGTTATATGCAAGGGTCTGTGTGAAAGGATAGGCATAGGCGGCGGACATTTCAAATATGAGGTGATCGGATCTGATAAGGGATATGAGAAGGATGTGGAGTTCCCCGATCATAATACCGCTGTGGATACTCTTATAAAGGCGGTGACTGATCCGGAAAACGGAGTAGTAAAGGATGTGGCCGAGATAGGCGCTGTAGGGCACCGGATAGTGCACGGCGGGGACAAGTTCACCGAGGCAACGTATATCACTGATGAGGTGATGTCTGTTATAGAGGAATGCAGTGATCTTGCGCCGCTTCATAATCCTGCCAATATACAGGGGATAAAGTCCTGCCGTAAAGTAATGCCCGATACTGCGATGGTCGGGGTTTTTGATACCGCATTCCATCAGTCTCTTCCGGAGGAGGCATATCTGTATGGTATCCCGTATGAGTATTATGAAAAATACGGCATAAGGAAGTTCGGCTTCCATGGTATGAGCCATGATTATGTATCTAAAGAGACAGCAGCCATAATGGGCAGGGATATAAAGGATGTGAAGACAATAGTCTGCCATCTGGGGAACGGAGCATCGATAACCGCGGTAGACGGAGGCAGATCGATCGATACCTCAATGGGATATACACCGCTTGACGGTATAATCATGGGTACCAGATGCGGATCCCTGGATCCTGAGATAGTCCATGCCCTGGTTGAAAAGACAGGAAAAAGCCTGGATGAGGTCATGCATATATTGAACTTTGATTCGGGTGTATACGGACTGTCCGGATACATGTCTTCAGATATGAGAGATATAAGAAATGCATATAACAAGGGAGATAAGGCCGCAATAAGGGCTTATGATACCTATGTATATGTGATAGTCAAGTATATCGGCGCATATATGGCAGCTCTCGGAGGAGCGGATGCCATAACCTTTACGGCAGGCATAGGTGAGAATTCCTCATCCTTAAGAAGGCTTGTCTGCGAGAGACTCAAGGGACTCGGAGTGGAGCTTGATAATGATGCAAACGAGAATGGAAAGGGTGCGCGCATGATATCCACTGCCGATTCCAAGGTAAAGGTTTACGCGATCCCTACGGATGAGGAGATGTCAATAGCTCTTTCAACCGTGGAGGTTCTGAAGAAATTAAATAAGGCCTGATAAGATCATGAGCGACAGGAAACCACAGCTTACCGAATCGGATGTAGAAAAGATAAATGCAGAGATAAACGAAAGAAAGCTCGTGAAAAGACCGGTACTCATAGAAGCAGTACAGGAGGCCAGAGCGCAGGGGGATCTTTCGGAAAACTTCGAATACTATGCGGCCAAAAAGGCTAAAAATGAGAATGAAAGCCGTATACGCTATCTGGAGCGCATGCTGAGAAACTGCACTGTCATTTCCGACAGCTCGAAGGAGGACGAGGTAGGTCTGAATAATACAGTAGTCCTGTATATTGAAGAGGATGATGAAGAGCAGGAATATAAGATAGTGACATCCATAAGAGGGGATTCTCTTCAGAACCGGATAAGCAACGAATCGCCTCTGGGCAAAGCTGTCATGGGCCATAAGGCAGGAGACAGGGTCAGGGTCAAAGTGAACGAGAGCTATTCGTATTATGTACAGATACGCTCGATAGACAAGACTACGACTGGGGACGATGAAATAAAGAAATTCTGATCTACAGATCGGAGCTTGCTTCTTCCAGAGAGGAGATGATGCTTTCCCTTAAAAGAGAATCGATCTTTTTTGCAGATTCGATCAGAGGGGCTATCTTCTCCGGGGTGCCCTCCTCTTTGTAAATGGAAGCAAGCATAAGGTAGCTCCTTCTGGAATCCGTCCCGATCGAGATGCCGTATTCGAGAAGTCTCCTGGCTTCTGAAAGATGCCGGCTGTTGATATAATCTTCCGAAAGGTAGGTTATCGACTGGATAAGTCTGGTATAGTTGCCGTCGGCGGCGGAGAGGATATTGATATTCGGAGCCCCGTACTCGAGCTTGAGATCTGTGTTTGTGATCCCCGTGAGGTTCAGCACCTGTTTATCGGCCATGGACCGTATTATATCCTGACGCTCCTTCGTTTCCTCGCTTTCAGTGGGGACGTCGAGAGGGAGCTCGGATACGGGAACCTTTATATAGGGCAGACCTGAGATATCCTTTTTGGGTGTAAGGTTTGCCAGACGTTCTCTTTCCATGAACAGGGCGTCAGGGTCGTTCTTTGGCTTTCTGTTGACGACTGTCTTGAAAACGACACTGAATACAATTATTATGATAGGAACTGTAAAACGCATGCTACTCCTTTGTGCGTGATAAACCGATATAGAGAGGTAGGGTTTATGTTTTTTCAAATGTTTCAGGGTAAGCGCAATAAGAGATTGGCGGGTATAATCATCATAGCGGTCGTGGCGGCTATGGTGCTCGTGCCTCTTATAGTCAGCCTGCTTGGTTTTTAAGTATAAATCAGAGGCGGTTAAACCGCAAGATATACGAGGTTAAGGTCAAATGAACAAGAAGATCATATCCATAATCACAGCCTGGGTGCTGCTGTTTACATGTACTGTGCCGGTTTATGGCGTGACCATAATGGACGCGACAATAAATGCAGGTGCTGACAGAGTGCATTCCGCAAGCTCCGCAGAAAAGAACGCTGATAAGAACAGCACGGAGAAAGCCGATGACGGAGATGTAGGCTGTACAATACCGAAAGCAACGGCAGAGACCGGTGCGGAAACAATAAATGAGGGTGTTTTCGCAGGAAAGATCGACCTGTCGGGATTGAGCGAAACAGAGGCGATGACTGCTGTGAATAAATATATTTCGGAGCTGGGAAATACGCAGGTCACACTTAACTGCGTTTCAGGCAATCAGGTGTCAGGACGTGCTTCAGCTTTGGGTTTATACTGGAAAAATACTGATATTATCAATGATGCTCTTACCCTGGGACAGAGCGGAAATGTAATAAAGCGCTTTAAGGAGCTCGCCGATCTTAAAAAGACAAATAAGATATATCAGCTGGAGCTTGGTCTGGATGAACAGAAGGTCAGGGATATAGTTGCCACGGAGTGCACCAAGTTTGACGTGAGGGCTCAGGATGCGCTCATGAAGAGAAGCGACGGGAATTTCAGTGTCACTCCGGGACATGACGGGCAGTCCGTGAATGTGGAAAGCTCCGTCCAGAAGATAGAGGAGGCGGTTTCCACCGAGCTTAACGGGCAGCCTCTGAGCATAGATCTCGTCATAGATACAGTGAAGCCCAGAGGGGATACGGATACACTGAGCAAGCTGACGGATGTGCTGGGGACTTTCACAACGAAGTTCTACAGCTCGGGCAAGGACAGGGTGACCAATGTAACAAACGGCTGCAGACTGATAAACGGGACTCTGCTTTATCCCGGTGAGCAGATATCGGTATCCAAGACCATAAGCCCGATGACTGAAGAGAATGGATATGCGCTTGCGGGAAGCTATCTGAACGGACAGGTCGTGGAATCCTTCGGAGGAGGTATCTGTCAGGTATCGACCACACTTTATCAGGCCGTATTAAGGGCGGAGCTTCAGGTTGATGAGAGACACAATCATTCAATGGTGGTCAATTATGTGGATCATTCCGGCGATGCGGCGATAGCCGAGGGCATAAAGGACTTCAAGTTCACGAACAATATGGATACGCCTATATACATTGACGGATACACGACTCCCGACAAGACCATAACTTTTACCATATACGGGATCGAGACCAGACCTTCAAACAGAAAGCTGGAGTTTGAGAGCGTGGATCTGGAGGAAATACAGCCGACGGGAGAGAAAGTCGTAGCGGACAGCAGCCTTGCTGCAGGCTCCACGAGAAAGCAGTCCGCACATATCGGCTACCGGTCCGAGCTGTATAAGATAGTCAAGGTAGACGGAGTGGAAACCGAGAGAGTGAAGGTCAATTCCAGTACATACCAGGCTGTACCGGCGACACTTACCGTCGGGACAGCGACGGATGATCCAAATATAAAGTCCATGCTTCAGGCAGCTATAGCTACCCAGGATATTGCATACTGTAAGGCCATAGCATCCGGGCAGGCTGCGCCTGTACAGACTCCGGCCGAACCCACTCTCACTCCCGAGGTGCTTGCGGCATTGGCTCAGGCGGCGCAGAGCGCGGCAACAGAACAGACCACTGTGGAAAATCCGCCGGACTGATATATGAGACCGGTAATAGAACCGAAGGCATTTAAGGGCAGATATAATGATGAGATAAAGCCGGAGGATCTTATCATCATGGGGGATTTTTCCGGAGAGGCTGTCGGCAGGATGGAGCTGGATAACGGGATCCTCAGAAGCCTGTGGAGGCTGTCTCTTGAGACAGGACTTGGCATGACCGTGGATATAAGACGGATCATGATCTCACAGAAGTATTTAAACGAATGCAACAGAGCGGATATCAATCCTTACGAGCAGCCAATGGACGGATGCCTGTATATATCCCGTCCGGCTTCGGAATATCATCTTCGAAGGGATATCGCAGTGATAGGATATATGACAAAGGAAAAGGTATGCAGGATCATAAACGGCGACAGGGAAAGCTATCTGGGAAGCTGAAAAGGAGGCTTATATGAGCGAGAAGGATATAAAGGAAATGCGTATCAGCATTCTGAAGGCTATCGAGCATGACGGCAGGGTTGATCTGAATGAACTTGCCGTAAGGCTTGGTCTGGATGCAACTGATATAGCCAATGCCATGGCGGATATGGAGAAAGAGGGGATAATCTGCGGTTATCAGACCCTTATAGACTGGGATAAGACTGATGACGAGCGTGTTACGGCGCTTATAGAGGTGAGAGTCACCCCTCAGAGAGGACAGGGATTTGACTCTATTGCCGAGAGGATATACAAGTATCCTGAGGTCGGAAGTGTATATCTGATCTCCGGCGGCTTTGACCTCATGGTCATAATGGAGGGAAGATCCCTGAAGGAGGTATCGCAGTTTGTTACCAATAAGCTTTCGGCACTGGAATCAGTACTTTCCTGCGCCACGCATTTCATAATGCGCAAATATAAACTGAACGGTACAGTGCTTGCAAAAAGGCATGAGGACGAAAGGATGCTTATCACGCCATGAGGGAACCCATTGCAAAAAAAGTAACAGATATGAAACCCTCCGGTATCAGAAAGTTTTTTGATATCGTAAGTGAGATGCCTGATGCGATCTCACTCGGAGTGGGCGAGCCTGATTTTGACACGCCCTGGCATGTGAGAGATGAGGGGATATATTCTCTTGAACGGGGACGTACCTTTTATACATCAAACTCCGGACTGATGGAGCTAAGATCTGAGATATGCAGATTTACCAGGAGCCACTATGGAGTATCATATGAACCGGCCTCTGAGGTTCTGATCACCGTAGGCGGATCCGAGGCGATAGATATCGGACTTCGGGCCATGCTGGAGCAGGGGGAGGAGGTCATAATCCCCGAGCCCTCGTATGTGTCCTATGTTCCGTGTACGATCATGGCGGGCGGCACTCCTGTTGTTGTGAACCTGAAGGAAGAGAATGAATTCAGGCTTACAGCAGAAGAGCTGGAGGCGGCGATCACCCCTGAGACGAAGGTGCTTATCCTGCCTTTCCCCAACAATCCTACAGGCGCCATAATGGAGCGGAGCGATCTTGAGGCGATAGCAAAGCTCTGCATAGAACATGATATCTTTGTTCTGTCGGATGAGATTTATGCGGCGCTTACATATAAGGGGGAGCATGCCACCATAGCCTCTTTACCGGGAATGAAGGATAGGACGATCCTGATAAACGGCTTTTCAAAGGCTTATGCCATGACAGGCTGGCGTCTGGGCTATGCCTGCGGTCCTGCGAATATTATCGAACAGATGACGAAGATACATCAGTATTGTATCATGTGCGCGCCGACCACCAGCCAGTATGCTGCCGTGGAGGCGCTCAGACATGGAGACAGGGATGTGGAGGAAATGCGTCAGGCCTATAATGAGAGAAGACGCTTTCTTCTGCATGAATTCAAGAGGATCGGCCTTACATGCTTTGAGCCTTTCGGCGCCTTTTACGTTTTCCCTTCCATTAAGGAATTCGGCATGACGTCGGATGAATTCTGCACAGGACTTCTGATGGCAAAAAAGGTGGCGGTGGTACCGGGAACAGCCTTCGGAGATTGCGGAGAAGGCTTTGTAAGGATCTCGTATGCATACAGTATTGAAAATCTCAAGGAAGCGATCGGCCGCATTGAGGAATATATTACGGAGTTGAGAAACAGAAAATGATAGAATACCACGCAGATGATTATGGAATATCAATAGAGCAGTGCAGACGTATCCTGGACTGCCATGTCAACGGCAGGCTTAACGGCATCAGTATAATGCCCAACAGTGAGATACTGGAAGAGGCCATGGAAATGGTGCGTCCGTACGAGGATAAGATAGCCTATACCATCCATTTGAATCTAAGGGATGGAAAAGCGAATGCGCCGAAGGAGAAGATACCGCATCTGGTGAATGAAAGCGGGATACATAAGGTTTCCTTCGGGAAATATGTGATCGGCTCATATATTCCATGGATAAGAAGGACCCTCAGAAAAGAATTGGCCCTTGAGTTCAAAGCGCAGATAGACAGGCTTATGCCGTACTTCAGGGACGGGAAAATACGACTGGACAGCCACGGACATTATCATATGGTCCCTGTGATATTTGATGCCATAGCGGATGTCATAAAGGAAAACGGCTATGATGTAACTCTGATCCGAGTCCCCCGGGAAAATGTGGGACTCTATCTCAGACACAGAAAAGAGATAAAGAGCTTTAAGCTTATAAACTTTGTGAAGGTTGCCATCCTGAATACCTTTGCGAAGAGAAACATCCGGAAATATCCCGGGCTGTTCCGAAAGGCAAAGCCTTTTGATTTCATGGGCGTGATGCTTTCCGGACAGATGAGCTATGACAATGTGATCCCGGTATACCGGGAAGCGATCAGACTTTCAAAAGAAGCCGGAAATGATCTGGAGCTTTTGTTTCATCCGGGGTCTGTACACGAAAAAGAGGCGCTTGCAGGTCTTAACCCAGAGGGCAGATGGTTCTTCGTGGACAAGTGGAGAGAAAAAGAGGCAGATGCCTTAAAGAGACTGCCGATAGTATAACAGGATGTCAGCTGTAGATGAAATATTAGAAAAGGTCATAGCGGGACAGGCTGACGCATCATATCTGATGGGACAGGAGCTGACTCTGCTCCTGAAACTTTCAAGCCGTATAAAAAAACAAAAAGGAGAACCCGGAGAAGGAGCTCTGAGGATAGCAGTGCTGGGTTCATACAGTATCCAGCATTTCTGCATGATGCTGGATGCCTTTCTTTTAGGCATGGGAATAAAGGCCTGTATCTATGAGGGAGAATATGACGGGATCAAGCTCGATGTGCTTAATGATGATTCGGCATTTTATGAATTCAAACCTCAGATGACCCTTATCCTTATGGATCACAGGGATATCAGGACTCTTCCTCCGTGTCTGGCAGGGGAAGAAGAGATAGAGTCTCTGCTCGGAGATACCATGAGGCAGTTCGATCTGATCTGGGACAGGATCGGAGAGCGTCTTCCGGGATGCAGGATATTTCAGACCAATATAGTAGTACCGCCGGAGAGACCCCTTGGAAATCTGGAGGGCGGGGTACCCTACAGTCATTCGGAGTTTTTCAGAAGGATCAATCATGAGCTTGCCGTGTCACGCCGTGAAGGGGTAAACATAGTTGACATGGAATATATCGCTTCATATACAGGAAAAAGGCTCTGGTTTGATCAGGCTTCGTATTTTATGTCCAAAACCGGATATTCCGTTGATGCGCTTCCTTTTGTATGTGCATCATTTGCCAGACTTATCGGGACTGCATACGGCAGAGTATATAAATGTCTTATCCTGGATCTGGACAATACGATCTGGGACGGGGTAGTAGGTGATGACGGATACGAGGGGATAAATCTGAATCCCCATGATGCAGTGGGTGAGGCTTTCCGGTACTTCCAGAGCTATGTGCTGGAGCTGAAAAAGAGAGGGGTTATCCTGGCGGTATGCAGCAAGAATGACGAGGATATTGCCAAAGAACCCTTTGAAAAAAATCCCGACATGCTCCTAAAGCTCTCCGATATAGCCTGCTTTATTGCCAACTGGGATGATAAGGTGCAAAATATAAAACGGATAGCAGCAAGCCTGAATATCGGTACGGATTCTCTTGTCTTCGTAGACGATAATCCGGCTGAGAGAGAGATCGTGCGCAGATACCTGCCGGAGGTGATGGTAGTGGAGCTGCCGGAGGATCCCTCATTTTATGCCAGGGCGGTGGATGAGAGCAATGCTTTCTCGTGGATAGAGCTGACAAAGGAGGATCTGGAGCGTACCGGGACCTATGCGGCAAATGCAGAGCGGGAGAAGCTTCTTGACAGCTTTGTCGATTATGATGATTATCTTATGGCGCTTGACATGGAGGCTGAGGTCGGAGAGCCGGAGGGCCCTCAGCTGAAGAGGTTTGCGCAGCTTATAAACAAGTCCAATCAGTTCAATCTACGCACAAAGCGCTACTCCGAGGATGAGCTTCTCTCAATGAAGAGTGATACGGATGTACGTCTAATATATATTGATCTCAGGGATAAATTTTCGGAATATGGTATCATTTCCTGTCTGATCCTGAAGAGGTCCGGAGAGGAGTGCTTTATTGATACCTGGCTCATGAGCTGCCGTGTGCTTAAGAGAGGCGTTGAGCTGCTGGCCTATGATGCCATATACGAAGCGGCCAGAGACTGGGGCTGTAAAAGGATAAAGGGAGAGTATATCCCTACAAGAAAAAACAGCATGGTGAAGGATCTTTACCCGGAACTCGGTTTTATGGAGTGCGGAGAGCGGCTGTATCAGACGGAGCTGAAGGATTATAAAAAGAGGGATTTCCATATCAGGCTCAGCACAATATCGTAAATCCGAACAGCTTCTCAGGAACTGTACGATAGTAAACTTACATATTGCCTGCCTTCCCTGCCGATAGTATCATGACAAAATTGCTTACATAGTCAGATGACAAAATGATGGTACTGCCGTATAATAAAGTCGCGAAAAAAGACTGACAGCCGACAGGCTGCTGCCTTTCGGGGCGGACTCCGGGATCGGCGATCCGACGGAGCGTGTCGGATATTGTTTTGTGCTTACAGAGGTGATAAAGGTTATGAAGACTTTGACCAATACGGAGCTGTCGTATTTCTGCGGACAGATGTCGCTCATTCTCAGAGCGGGAATATCCTCCATAGAGGGGCTGTATATGATGCAGGATGACAGCGAGGCTACTGCAGAGGAGAAGAAGCTTTATATTGATATAAAAAAGCATCTTGATGAGGGCGGCTATCTTTACGAGGCTTTGGATAAGACAGGCGCTTTCCCTCCCTACATGGTCAAGATGACGCGGATAGGAGAGGAGACAGGTACACTTGACAATGTGATGGATGCCCTGCGCAGGCATTATAACAGAGAAGAGGAGATCCGTCTTTCGATCCGTCAGGCTGTAACATACCCGGTAGTGATGGCGGGTATGATTCTCGTGGTCATACTGGTATTGCTTTTGGAGGTAATGCCGGTTTTTCGTCAGGTGTTCAGGCAGCTTGGTTCTGAGATGACCGGCTTCGCAGGACTTCTCTTTAATGTGGGTGATGCGATCCGGAACTATTCCATAGTATTTGTGGTGCTTCTGGTCATCCTGCTCGTTATCGTTATCATATGCACCCGTACCGATGGCGGAAGGAAGGCGGGGATCGCATTTCTTTCCAGATTCAGATTTTTCAGAAGATTAAGAAATGATATATCGACCAGCCGGTTTGCCGATGGTCTTGCTCTTGCGCTCAGGTCGGGCTTCTCTCCGGACTTTGGTATAGATATGGTCTCGGAGATAATCGAGGACAAGGTTTTTTCAGGCAAGGTGGAGGACTGCAAAAAGCGGCTGATAGACGGGGCGCCCTTTGATGAGGCTTTAAAGGAATCCGGAATTCTCTCCGGGGTCAATGCAAGGATGATGACGATAGGACATCGTACCGGTTCTTCGGATGTTGTAATGGAGCAGATATCAGATATGAGCCAGAAAAAGATCGATACCAGTATAAGCAATGCGCTGGGAACGATAGAGCCGGTGCTGATCGTCGTTCTTTCTCTGATCATCGGCGCCATACTGATGTCGGTCATGTTCCCTCTTCTGGGTATAGTTTCTTCGATATGATATGAGAACACGACGCGGAGATTCGGGAAAAACAGCTGTAACGCTGATAGGGTTTGCACTGGTGCTGGCGCTCTTTCTGTTTGCTGTAAATAATGCATCAAAGGGAAATGTTGAAAGGCAGCAGGAAAGCCTGGAAAAAGCCATACAGCGCGATGTCACATACTGCTATGCAACTACGGGCAGATATCCGAAGACCTTTGACTATATAGAGAGGGTCTACGGACTTACCTATGATAAGGAATTGTTTTCTGTTGAATATCAAGTGGTTGGAAGTAAAATACCTCCGGTGGTCACGGTAACAAGGACGGAGGATGAGAAATGAAAAAAAGAAACCGTATTGTGGATGTTTTTCCCATACTGTTGTTTTTGATCTTTACACTGTCGGCACTGGGGATAGTTACTTTTTCCGTTCAGATATACCGTAACATCGTGGAAAGGGCCGAGGGAAGGTTTAATACTGAAACAGCGGCAGCATATCTTTCCGAGAAATACAGGAATCATGATGACAGGGGCAGTATACAGGTGTCGGATTTCATGGGTAATGATGCCATAGCAATCGAGGAGACCATAAAGGACGTGCCGTATATTACATATATATACGTCTACGACGGCTATCTGAGAGAGCTTTTTGTTGAGGTTTCAGCGCTTGCAGATTGTACGGCACAAGACGGGAATGACATACTTCCCATGAAGTCTCTTAATATAGAGAAGATATCGGACCGGCTCTTAAAGGTTAAGCTTAAGGATATGGAGGATAAGGAAGAGGAAGCCTATCTTTCCGTAAAAAGCATCAGTGCTGCGGGAGGAGATGTCCCATGAAAGAAAAGACAAGGCTTTCTGCAGGGAATATGCTTCTGCTGGAGCTGCTGTTTGCCATTATTTTTTTCAGCCTGACCCTTTCAGTCACACTCTCTGTCTTCGGAGAGGCTTATGCTCTGTCCAGACAGGCCGAGGGACGTAATCTGGCTGTGGCGGAAGCAAATGATGTAGCGGAGATAATAAGATCTGCGGTATACGCATCGGATGTGGACGGACTCCTTGCATTGAAGGGGCTTACCGGAAATGGTGATGGTACGTATACCATGGAATACGGGGACGGAAAGTACAGGATGGTCGTGACCACCGGCTTGCAGGGACGGCTTTATACTGCAGATATTGAATGCTACAATGCCGCAGGGGAGCCTGATGCCGAAGCGGTATACGGACTCAGGGTGGATCATGCGGTAAAGGAGGGAGGAGCAGATGGGAGATAATACACCCAGGACCATAGGACTTCCCATGCTCATAGTTGTCTTTGTGAGCATATGTCTGTTCTCATTCAGCGGGATCGCATATTCGACAGCAAAAAACAGTCTGGAGCAGACCGATGGGATAATAGAGAGGGCTCAGAATTACCACGGCGCGTGTAATGAAGCTGAGAGGACGCTGGCATCTCTTGAGAGTATACCGAAAACGGAAACCACATATTCTTTTCCTTTCGGAACAGCTATGGAAGAATTGCAGGTCACAATAGTTCCCGGTAAAGACGGGGACGATTATGATATCATCAGTTGGGTCGTGTCTGATACGGCAAGCTGGGAGGCCCCGACAGATGCAGGAAATATATCAGGACCTCAGGGACCTGTCGGACCGCAATAGATCTTTGGAGGATGAAATGGTTGAGGAAATATTAAAGCAGGCAGTTGAACAGAATGTATCGGATATCTTTATCGTGGCAGGACGTCCGGTTTCATTTTACAAAAACGGTGTGATAACCAAGGAGGGTTATATTAAGCTTTCTCCCGATGAGGCGGAGCAGAATGTCAAGGAGATCTACGAGCTTGCGCACCGGGACATATCGAAGCTTATGGAGGGCGGTGATGACGACTTTTCATTATCCGTGCCCGGATTGTCCCGTTTCAGGGTAAGCGGTTATAAACAAAGGGGAACCATTTCAGCTGTTTTGAGAGTAATATCCTTTGAGCTGCCGGATCCGACAGAATTCAGTATTCCTTCCAATATAGTAAAGCTCGGTGAGCAGCCTAACGGAATGGTTCTTGTCACAGGACCTGCAGGCTCCGGAAAGTCTTCGACACTGGCCTGCATGATCGATCATATCAACAAGACAAAGGAGGCTCATGTTATAACTCTGGAGGATCCCATAGAATATCTTCACAGACATGAGCAGAGCATAGTCAGCCAGAGAGAGATAAGCGTTGATACAGACAGCTATGTTACAGGTTTGAGGGCGGCGCTTCGTCAGTGCCCGCATGTCATACTGTTGGGAGAAATGAGAGATTTCGAAACGATATCTGTCGCCATGACTGCTGCCGAGACGGGACATCTGCTTCTGTCAACTCTGCATACAATGGGGGCTTCCAATACAATAAACCGTATAATAGATGTCTTTCCGGCCAACCAGCAAAGACAGATCACCGTGCAGCTCTCCTCAGTCCTGCATGCGGTAATATCCCAGCAGCTTCTCCCTACCATAAAGGGCGGGGTCGTGCCTGCGTTTGAGATAATGACCATGACGCCTGCTATAAGGAATATGATACGTGACGGCAAGGTGCACCAGATCGATGGGATCATCTATTCAAGTCCGGATGAGAATATGGTCTCCATGGATGAGAGCATAGTCTCTCTGCTCGAGAAGGGTATCATATCGGAGGAAACCGCGCATCGATATGCGGTTCACCCCGAAAGACTGAGATCGATACATCGTTAGAAAGAGCAAAAAAACAAACTTACATCCGTCTGCTAAAATAAAAAAGAAAAAAATGCTTGACTTAGAGCAGATGTGATGATAATATATCGTTTGCACTCGCGAAAAAGCCCGGCTGTGTATCGGAATCGAAAGAGAGATGCAACAGGGCTTTTGAAACATGCAATGCAGGGACCTTGAAAATTAAACAGCAATGCAGCTTTGAAAGAAACAACAAACCAAGTTAAATTCAGAGTAAGCGAACAGAAACACGAAACAGTAAGGAACGGAAGCAAAAGAAGCAAAGCCAGTTCAACTGTAAGGGTTCGTACTCAAAAAAATTAATTCGAGAGTTCGATCCTGGCTCAGGATGAACGCTGGCGGCGTGCCTAACACATGCAAGTCGAACGGAGTATATGCGCAGATGATCGAAGTGCTTGCATAGAGAGAATCTTGTGTATACTTAGTGGCGGACGGGTGAGTAACGTGTGGATAACCTGGTCCATCCAGGGGGATAGCAGCTGGAAACGGCTGGTAATACCGCATAAGCGCACAGCAGGGCATCCTGCGGTGTGAAAAGATCGGTGGCTGCACAGGAAGGGCTTGTCAGTATGACGAAGGACCGGCTTCAAAATACAAGGAGACTGAGCGAAGGCGTAGCGGGCTACGACGAACGAAGACAACGAAGGATTTTGGAGACGGGACAAGGCAGACGGATAAGCAATTCGTGTGCAGACACCGAATCGGGATGGAATGGATCCGCATCTGATTAGCCAGTCGGCGGGGTAACGGCCCACCGAAGCGACGATCAGTAGCCGGCCTGAGAGGGCGGACGGCCACATTGGGACTGAGACACGGCCCAGACTCCTACGGGAGGCAGCAGTGGGGGATATTGCACAATGGGGGGAACCCTGATGCAGCGACGCCGCGTGGGTGAAGAAGTATTTCGGTATGTAAAGCCCTATCAGCAGGGAAGATAATGACGGTACCTGAGTAAGAAGCCCCGGCTAACTACGTGCCAGCAGCCGCGGTAATACGTAGGGGGCAAGCGTTATCCGGATTTACTGGGTGTAAAGGGAGCGCAGACGGAAAAGGAAGTCAGATGTGGAAGCCCCGGGCATAACCCGGGGAGTGCATTTGAAACTCCTAATCTAGAGTACTGGAGGGGTGAGCGGAATTCCTGGTGTAGCGGTGAAATGCGTAGATATCAGGAAGAACACCGGCGGCGAAGGCGGCTCACTGGACAGCAACTGACGTTGAGGCTCGAAAGCGTGGGGAGCAAACAGGATTAGATACCCTGGTAGTCCACGCCGTAAACGATGAACACTAGGTGTTGGAGGGGAAAAAACCTTCGGTGCCGTCGCAAACGCAGTAAGTGTTCCACCTGGGGAGTACGTTCGCAAGAATGAAACTCAAAGGAATTGACGGGGACC
>CAMUZQ010000059.1 GCA_947165275.1 uncultured Lachnospiraceae bacterium
AATCTGGAGCACCCTCTTATGGTCAGATGCTCGGATGATCTCCTGGGAAGGACTCTGGACGGTATGGGCAATCCTACGGACGGATCAGAGATCATAGGTGATGAATATCCTGTAGAGGCGATGCCGCCCGATCCCATGGACAGAGTGATAATAAGCGAGGTCCTTCCTCTCGGAGTCAAGGCGGTGGACGGACTTTTGACCGTGGGCAAGGGGCAGCGTATAGGTATTTTTGCCGGCTCCGGAGTCGGCAAGTCCACCCTTATGGGGATGTTTGCCAGAAATACCAAGGCGGAGGTGAATGTCATCGCCCTTATAGGTGAGCGTGGAAGAGAGGTAAGGGAATTCGTGGAGCGGGATCTGGGACCGGAGGGGATGGCCAGATCGGTAGTCGTGGTGGCAACCTCAGACAAGCCTGCTCTCGAGAGAAACAAGGCTGCCAAGACTGCCACGGCCATAGCGGAGTATTTCAGGGATCAGGGCAGGGATGTACTGCTTATGATGGATTCACTCACGCGTTTTTCGATGGCTCAGAGGGAGATAGGACTTGCATCCGGCGAGCCGCCGGTGACGAGAGGCTATCCGCCCTCTATCTATGCGGAGATGCCAAAGCTTTTGGAAAGAGCAGGTAACGGGGCAAAGGGCTCCATCACCGGACTGTATACGGTTCTCGTTGACGGAGATGACTTTAATGAACCGATAACGGATACGGCGAGGTCCATACTGGACGGTCATATAGTTTTGAACCGGAGGATAGCCCAGCAGAATCATTATCCCGCGATCGATGTACTCATGAGCATCTCGAGATGCATGAGCCAGATCGCTTCCAAAGAGCATAAGGCTAATGCCGGGAAGCTGAAGAATGTAATGGCGACATATAATGAGGCCGAGGATCTGATCAATATCGGAGCATATAAACCCGGGTCCAATCCGAAGATCGACTTCGCCATATCAAAAATGGATGCTGTAAACGAATACCTGCTCCAGACGACAGATTCCAAATTTGAATTTGAAGATGAGATCAGGATGCTTGAGGATATATTTAAGGAATAGCAGGAAAAGGTGCTGTGATTGGCTAAGTTTGTATACAGGATGCAGAATATATTAAATCTTGATGAAAAGCTCGAGGAGCAGGCCCGGATGGAGTATGCCACCCAGCAGATGGCATTGAACGAGGCAGAGGAGCGGGAGGAGGCCTTAAAGCGCCGGAGGCAGAGCTATGAGGATGAAGCCAGAAGGCTCCGCGGGGACAGCCTTGACATCAGGAAAATGACAGCCAATGCACAGGCAATAGATATAATGGGAGGCCTTATAAGCGAACAGCATAAGGTGGTGCAGCAGGAGGAAACAAAGCTTGAGGCAAAAAGATCTGCTCTCGAGGAGGCCATGAAGGAACGGAAGACTCAGGAGAAGCTTAAGGAAAAGGCTTTCGAGGAATTCAAGGCTGAGCTTGCGATGGAGGAGAGCAAGCAGATCGATCAGCTTACAAGCTACACATTCGGAATAAAGAGGCAGAAGCAAAGCTGATGGCTGATAAAAATGAAGTAGCGACAACAGACGCCCAGTCTCCGGACGACAAGAAGGCTGAGATCGCTCGTATTAAAGAAGAGAAAAAGCAGCTCAAAGAGCAGGCGAAGGAGCTTAAGAAGCAGAGAAAGGCCCTGGAGGCGGAGGAAGCTGACGTCGATGATGAGGGAGGAGCTTTTTCTGTGATCCTGGTCACAGTCGTGATCATCCTGATCTGGCTTGCTATCCTGGCGCTTCTGGTAAAGCTGGATGTGGGAGGCTTCGGCTCCAATGTCCTTGCGCCGGTCCTCGGCAGGGTGCCGGTTTTAAACAGGATCCTCCCGGAGGGATCTATACCTGAGGATATGACCGTATCCGGAGATAATGTGATGGAGGGCGGATACGACAGCCTGGAGGATGCGGTCGACCGGATAAAGATGCTTGAAACCGAGCTTGCTGAGGCAAAGCAGCAGGCTGCAGATGCCGATACCACCATAGAAGAGCTGACACAGGAGATCGCAAGATTAAAGACCTATGAGGATAATCAGGTCGAATTCGAGAAGATCAAGGATGAATTTGACAATGAGGTCGTATTCAACAGCAAGGCTCCTGATATTGACGAATACCGCAAATATTACGAGGAGATAGATCCGACCAATGCCGAGATCCTGTATAAGGAGGTTGTGAAGCAGGAGCAGATAACCGATGAGATAAAGGATTATGCCAAGGCGTATTCCCAGATGAAGGCCAAGGATGCCGCCGTGATATTTAACAGTACTCCCCTGAAGAACGATCTTCAGCTTGCGGCCAAGATACTTGGCGTGATGAATGCCGATGCAAGAGGAAACATTTTAGCCGAGATAGGCAAGCTGGATGCCGATCTTGCGGGAAACATAACAGAGATCATGGATCCGGATGAGGAGCAGTAAAATTTAAAAAACGAAAAGGGGGTTCAGTCTGGGGGTGAACCGACCGATAAATAACTATATAAGGTGTATTTTTTATTCAGAAAGGAGGACAGGAATTGACGACCCCAAATAAGATAATGCCGGGAATGATGCCGGCCGGGGTTCAGGAAATTACTTCAGGCAGGACAAAGGGTGAGGTTAAAGAAGATCAAAGCTTCATGGATGTGCTGAACATCGCTGACAGCGCATCAAAGGCAAGGGCACCGGAGCAGAGATCGGGATCAGAAGCAGTCAGGCAGGATCCGAAGCAGACGAAGGTCTCAAATGAGGTCAGAGATAATAATGACAGTGCACCTGAGGATGTGAACAGGGATCTGTCAAAGGAAGCAGGAGAGGATGTCAGTGGGACTGCAAAGACAAAAGACGATAAGGCAGTACAGGATACATCAAAAAATGACGGCAGGATAGATGCGGCAGTCGAGGATGTAAAGGCAGCAGTTGAAGAAAAGCTTGAGATCTCCGATGAGGAGCTGATCCAGGTGATGGAGACTCTGGGACTTACAAATGCAGATCTCCTTGATCCCAGGGCAATGCCTGAGATAGTAGCCGAGGTAAAGGATGTTGCTCCAGTGGATATGCTCACAGACAGCGAGCTTACCGGAATAGTGACAGATCTTCAGAGCAGCGTAAGAGAGATCACATCAGACCTTATCCAGGAGATGGATATAACACCCGAGGAATTTAAGAACACACTTGCCCAGCTTAAAAATGAATATGAAGTAATCCCGACAGAACCCGGTACAGAGGTGACCAGGACAGAGGAAACCAGGACAGCGGATTTTGGAGAAGTGATCGCGGATACTGCAGATGATCAAGGCAGAAGCGTGAAAGCAGATGGGACAGAGACACATGAGAAGATAAGCCCTGAAAGAGATACGGTAAGGACCCCAGCGGAAGCCGTAGCAGTTCCAAGGAAAGAGGAAGCTCTGCAGGATAGGACCGAAAGGATATCTGAAGAGCAGAAGGGCGGAAATGATGAGGTCAGTCTCAATGTCACAGTGAAGACGGAGCAGGATCAGAATGCCGGTACAGGCAATGGTCAGGAGGATCCCTCAGGTGACATCCAAAGATCCGAAGGCAGGGCAAGGCATACCGAAGCCCGTGCCGAAACAGCACATAATAACAACAGCATATTTATACAGAACCTTACAAATGCCGTAGAGAACACTTTGGAGGCTGCAGCAGTGAATGAAAGCGCAGCTCCCGGATCTGCGATGCCGGATGCAATGGATCTCATAAGACAGATCAATTCGCAGATAAGAGCGGTCATTGACAGTGAAACACAGAGCCTCTCGATGCAGCTTCATCCGCAGAGTCTTGGAAGACTTAATGTAGAGCTCGTATCAAAGGCCGGACAGCTCACGGCACAGTTCGAAGCAGAGAATGAATCTGTAAGAGCAGCGCTTGAAACCCGTATCGTAGAGCTGAAGGAGGCTCTTGAGCAGAGGGGCGTAAGAGTGGAAAGCGTGGAGGTGACCGTAGCCAGTCATGAATTCGAGCAGAATCTCATGGGCGGAGAGCAGTCAGGCAATGCTTCTCAGGGATCAGGCGGAAGCGGGAGAAACCGTACAAGGAGCATCAACCTGAATGATACTGATATAGAAGGTATCGATGGGGAAGATATCTCCGAGGATGAGAGGATAGCAAGGGATATGATGGCTGCTAACGGCAATTCGGTAGACTACATGGCGTAAAGGAGTTTAATCATGGCAGTAGATGCTTCAATTACAAACGGTACCATAACAAATACCGCATATAAAACAGCAGAGCAGCAGAAGGCTGAAGCCAATACAGCAAAAAATGACCTTGATAAGCAGGCCTTCCTCAAGCTCCTTGTGGCCCAGATGAAATACCAGGATCCCATGGAGCCCACGGATAATACGGAATATGTATCTCAGCTTGCACAGTTCTCCTCGCTTGAGGCTATGAACAATATGAGCCAGAGTGTGGATCTTCAGAGAGCGACAGGGCTTATCGGAAAGGTGGTCACTGCTGCAAAGAGCGATCCGGTCACAGGAGTTGCAACAGAGAAGACAGGCTCGGTACAGTTCGTATCACAGTCAGGTTCAAAGACCTATCTTACCATTAACGGGGATCAGTATGAGCTCAGTGAGGTCTCAAAGGTCTGGGATGATACCTATGCAGCGGCATATAATCTTTCGGATTCTTTTTCAAAATCCCTTGAGGGCGTACCAAATGCTTCCTTCATCACTGCAAATAACAAGGATGCATATTTATCACAGGTTTCGGCCCTGTATGCTTCATATGCCAGCATGGATGATTATTCCAGAGGCTTTATCCCCGAGAAGGATCAGATCAAGCTTGGAGAGCTTGTGGCACAGTACAGGACCCTGGGCGTCGATCTGACAGCGTCTGCATCAGGACAGGCTTCACAGGCAGCCCAGGCTGCGCAGTCAGCTCAGGCGGAACAGTCTTCTGCAAAGGCGGAGAATGAAACCGAAGAGCCTGATGAGGAAGAGGTTGAAGAGCTGGCGGAGGAGCTTTCCGAAGAGGTGCTGGATGCCCTGCTTGAGGATACGGATACAGATGATGATGCATCGGCGTCAGCGGTGGCGGCTGCACTTGCAGAAGAAGCAGAGAAGGTTGATTCATAACAGTTCGAGGTGAGGGTTATGAATATTAACACAAAGGGAATTTCATTGGATCAGGCTGCTGCTGCCTATCTTTCACAGGTGCCTGAGACAAAGAACGGAAGGAAGACTGTCGATGGAAAGAGCTTCGCGGAGATACTCAATCAGAAGGGTGAGGAACTCACGGGCAGTGATAAGGTAAAATTCAGCAAGCATGCTGCGGAGAGGCTTTTTGACAGGAATATAGAGCTTTCCGACGATCAGCTTAAAAGACTTACCAAGGGGACGGAGGAGGCCGGCAGCAAAGGCATTGATTCCTCCCTTGTCATGGTCGATGATCTTGCCTTCATAGTCAATACAGGGAGCAGGACGGTGGTGACAGCCATGGATCCCGCAAACAATGACAAGAATATATTCACAAATATAGACGGAGCCGTGATAGCCTAGAATTGAAAATCTCACCGGAAATTTTCAAACCACACCTGGCAGGATATGAAGCATCCTGTCAGAAGGATAATGACACATATGTCCTTAACAGGCTTCATCACGGGAAAATGGCAGTATAATATAAACAGTAGGTTATTTAATATTAGGAAAGAGGTAAATGCCTTATGATGAGATCACTTTTTTCTGGAGTTGCAGGCCTTCGCACACACCAGACCAAGATGGACGTTATCGGTAACAATATAGCAAACGTTAATACTGTAGCATATAAATCAAATAGTGTTACCTTCCAGGATCTGCTCTATCAGACCACACAGAATGCATCAGGCGCAAATGCAGCCACAGGACGCGCAGGTATAAATGCCAAGCAGATAGGTCTCGGTGTCGCCACCGGTTCCATATCCACCAATATCTCGACCTCCGGCGCTGCGCAGAATACAGGAAGCCCCTTCGATATAAGGATATCCGGAGATTCCTTCTTTGTAGTATCCGACGGATCCAATGCATATTATACAAGGGCAGGCGCCTTCAATGTGGATGCAAACGGAACACTTGCCATGGCTACGAACGGATATGCGGTTATGGGCTACGGTACCACGACAAATGCCACAACAGGAGAGACAGTCATAAACACGGCTTCCCTGACTTCGCTGGACATCATGAGCGATGAGAACATGATCTCGGATCCGGTAAATACGACCAATGCCTATTCCACCGGAATACTTGACAAGAATTCAGATGCTCTCTCAACCACGGCCGGACAGATGATGTCAGTTCCCTTTTATGATAACCTGGGCTACAGCTATACTGCCCAGTTAAGGCTTGAAAAGGCAGGCGGCACCACAGCAGCGGATAACGGCCAGTATAAGATGACAATGGTGGACATAGTTGATTCGACCGGCGAATCAATACTGAAGGAGCTGAATACGACCACTCAGAAGATGGAGGAGCTGTCCGCAGCCGTCAAGCTCGAAAGGCTTAATGCTGCAAATGTGTTTGAGGGCGGCGGAAATGTAGCCTGGCTTACCTTCGATACATATAATACTCCTACAGGAGTCAAGCCGGCCGGAACCCTCCTTGATGTTACGGTCGGAGGAACCGCAGCGCCTACGACCAGACCTGCCACTCCCACAGAGAAGCCTGTCAACGGAGAGAATATGGTAGGTCTTGCGATGAACATGGACGGACTGAGAAATTATGCGACAGGCTTTGCAGGAATGATCCAGAGTAATAATAATAACGCAATCGCATTTAATATGTCGGAGATGCTCAATATAGACAACAAGGGCTCATCTACGGTCACAGGCAAGAGGGGACGTATCGAATCCGATGCCGGCGCAGGCTGCGCTGCAGGTGAGATGTCATCTGTTTCCATCGGACAGGACGGCAAGATCACAGCGTCCTACACAAACGGCCAGACCAAGCTCCTCGGACAGATAGCCACTGCGACCTTTGCAAATGCCTCAGGTCTTGAAAAGACAGGGGATAACCTTTATTCCACAACCCTTAACTCGGGTGAGGCGGTCATAAATGACATAACGGCAAACGGAGGATCCATGTCAACAGGAGAGCTGGAGATGTCAAACGTCGACCTTTCTGCCGAATTTACTGATATGATCACTACACAGCGTGGTTTCCAGGCAAACTCCCGTATCATCTCAGTATCCGACTCCATGCTTGAGGAGCTTGTGAATCTGAAGAGATGATCCATGAAAGGATAATATGAACATAAGACCAGAGATCCCCGGCGTCTGACCGGGGATCTGTGGCTAAATGCTCTCAAATATGATATAGTATACCCATGCTTTTGGAACTGACTAAGCTGAACGACGACAAGGTGCTTGTAAATACCGATCTCATCGAGGTGGTGGAGACTACGCCGGATACCGTCGTGACCCTGAATACAGGGAGAAAATTAATTGTCAAGGAAAGTAGACAAGAAATAAGAAATCTAGTAAACTCTAATGGTTAAGGGTTTATTAGCCTTGATATTTTTTGTTTAAATATAAGTAACAGAAGGTGAAATAAATTGGATTTAGGATCTATAATCGGTCTGGTTGGCTGTATCGGCCTCGTTTTTTACGGTATCGTCGGGTCAAACGGTATGTCGGCCCTTCAGAGCTTCATAGACAGAGACTCGGTCATCATCACGATCGGCGGTACCTTCATGTGTATCCTTGCCATGAATACCATACCGTCATTCATAACAGGACTCAAGTCGATAACACAGATCATAAAGCTGGAGAACTCCGATGCGGGGGCTGTCATAAAACAGATAATAGATCTTTCGAATGTCGCCAGAAAGGAAGGCCTTCTTTCGCTCGAGGAGGCTGCCGGCAATATAGACGATGCCTTCCTTAAAAAGGGCATCATGCTGGTGGTCGACGGTACGGATCCTGATCTTGTCCGTGCCATAATGGAAACGGAAATGACGGGTATAGAAGGAAGGCATAAGGAAAACGCCTCATTCTGGGAGGATCTGGGTTCCATGGGACCTGCGTGGGGAATGATCGGTACCCTTATCGGACTTATAAACATGCTTAAGAACCTGTCGGATATGGCGGCTTTGGGACCGGCTATGGCCGTGGCTCTGGTCACGACATTCTACGGGTCGCTTATAGCAAACTGGATATGCGGACCTGTTGCAAGCAAGCTGAAGCGAAAGAATTCGCAGGAAATGGCTGTAAAAGGGATAATGGTCGAAGGACTTCTCTCCATACAGGCAGGAGAGAACCCCAGAGTTATAGAGGAGAAGCTAAAGTCGTTTATCTCACCTGCTGAGAGAGCAGCCATAGCCGGAGGAGACGAAGGCGGAGGAGGAGAGTAATGGCAAGACAGGCACCACCTGAAGAACCGCCGAAGGGCGCGCCGGCGTGGACCGCGACCTTTGGAGATCTGATGAATCTGCTGCTGTGCTTTTTCGTGCTTCTTTACGCCTTCTCCAGTACGGACGTGGAAAAGTTTGAGGCTATAGCGGCATCCATGTCAAAGGCATTTTCGATCTTTGATCCCGGCGGAGAGTCTGCCGGTGAGGGCGAGGCAATGGGAAACGGTGTTTCACAGCTTTCCAATATATCGGAGCTGGTGACCTCCATGGGTAAGAATTCAACCGGTAATTCCGACAATAAGGATTATAACGAAGACGGAATGGGTGAGGAGACCTTTGAGTCTAAGAAGATCACAAAGGAGGACCTGGATGACGGTAATGAGACAGGTCAGGCTTCCGATACCTCAGAGGAGGAGAAAAAGAAGCAGGCCGTATCGGATGAGGAGGCAAAGCAGCAGCTTGAGGAATCAGGCATAAAGGAGTCGGAGGAGCTGGCTGAGAAGATCGAGGAATCCGTAAATGAGGAGGATCTTTCCAAGCAGATAGATATAGATTTCACAAGCCAGTATGTCAGTCTTACAATGAACGGCTCGTTGTTATTTGACTCAGGAAGTGCTACAATAAAAGACAGTGCAACGGTAACTCTCGGGAAGGTGGCGAAGATACTCGAGGCCTATGCCGGAAGCACCATAGAGATCGAAGGACATACCGATAATGTGCCCATAAGCAATTCTCAGTTCAAGAGCAATGATGAGCTTTCGGATGCGAGAGCTTTGAGTGTATTTGAATATTTCAGGGACAATGCGGAGCTCGATCCTGCCATGATCAAGCATACAGGGAGAGGATCATATGTGCCCATAGCCGATAACGGCACTCCCGAGGGGAGACAGCTTAACAGGCGGGTGGAGATACGGATATACAATCAGCTGAGCGACGTGTCCTAGATTTTAAAAAGATCACCTGTTAAGGGATGATATACAGAGGAGAAGCAAGGTGAAGAAGAATATGATAAGCGTCATAATCCTGGCGCTTCTTGTAGTAAATATCGCAATGACGGCTATCATGATGTTTACAGTGATACCGGCAAACAGAAAATCCATAGCCCTGGTGGATCAGGTCGCCAGTGCCATAAAGCTTGACACTGCAGGAGTCACACCGGAGGGAAGCGGTAATTCAAGAGGAGTATCACTTGCGGATACTGCCACGGCGACCATAGAGGATCAGCAGACCTTCCAGCTTAAAAAGGGTGAGGACGGAGATGATCATTATGTGGTATGCACAGTGGCCATACTCATGGATACCACAAATGAGGATTATGAGACCTACGGTACAGATATCCTTGCTACAAAACAGTCAGTGATCCTCAATGCTCTGTCTGAGACCATCGGACAATATACCTATGAGGATGTACAGGCACTGGGACAGTCCGGACTGCAGGATGTCTGCCTTGAAAGGCTTCAGGAGCTTTTCGGCTCCACCTTCATATATCAGGTTGCCTTCAGCGGATATATAGTACAGTGATCTTCATACAGTAATTACGAAAGGGGCATCAGGATATGGGAGACGTCCTGTCCCAGGATGAGATAGATAACCTGTTAAAAGCGATTTCCAGCGGTGAAGTAGATGCCGAGGAGATGAAGGAGGATGCCGGCAAGTCGGTAAAGGAATATGACTTCAAGAGGCCGGCCAAATTCTCCAAGGAGCATCTGCGTACACTGGAGATAATATTTGAGCACTACGGCAGACTTGTTTCCACCAATCTGCCGGTATATTTGCGTAAGAGTGTACAGGTCAGTGTTATAAACTCAGAGGCCCTGACCTTTTCCGAATTTACAAACTCACTTGCCAATCCCGTTATATTGGGAATAGTGAGTTTCCAGCCCCTTAACGGCAATATCATGGTAGAGCTTGGGTCGGGGCTGGGTTTTGCCATGGTGGACAGACTGCTGGGGGGACAGGGCGATACCCTGGAGAAAAGCAGGGAATTCTCCGAGATCGAGATGTCCCTCGTGGAAAAAATGATGGCTGTATGCATATCTCTTTTAAGAGAGCCCTGGAGGAATGTCCTTGATCTTAATCCGGTGCTTGAGAGGGTGGAGACCAATCCTCAGTTTGCCCAGATCATCGCTCCCACGGAGATGATAGCCATCGTTACATTAAACATAAAGATCGGTGATGTGGAAGGACTCATGAATGTGTGCTTGCCTTATTTCACATTAGAGTCTATCATGGATAAGTTGAATACAAAGTTCTGGTTCTCGACGATGCAGGACGCTTCGGAGGAGGACTACACGGAACATATGCAGGATATGATACAGCATGTCAGCGTACCTATCATTGCAAAGCTTGGCGACAGTTCCATCACTGTCGCGGATTTTGTTAATCTTCAGGTGGGAGATGTGATACGGCTGTCATCCAGGGTGGATGAAGAGATGGATATATACGTAGGCAACATCAGAAAATTCAAGGCTCTGCCCGGTGCAACAAAAAAGCTGTACGCTGTCAGGGTCACAGAGATAATAAGAGAGGAGGAAGAATAGGCACATGGACGGAATGCTGTCGCAGGATGAGATAAATGCCCTGCTTTCCGGAATGGCCGCAGACCCGGAACAGGATGCCTCCTCAGGAGTTGGTGATGCCGGCGCAGGTATGGCACCGGATATACCGGGAGTCGCAGGAGACGATGAGCTTACCGATTTCGAAAAGGATGCAATAGGTGAAGTAGCGAATATAAGCATGGGTACTTCCGCCACTACGCTGTATTCGCTTGTAAACCGCAAGGTTGATATCACAACACCCGAGGTTACGATGTCCACATGGAAGGATATTGTGGACCATTATGAAAAGCCCTGTGTGTTCATACAGATCCATTACAAGGTAGGTCTTGACGGTTATAATATGCTCATCCTCAAGGAGGATGATGTTAAGATAATAACTGACCTCATGATGGGCGGAGACGGTACTGTTACAGAGGATGAGCTGAGCGAGCTGCATTTATCCGCGATATCCGAGGCCATGAACCAGATGATGGGATCTTCCGCAACCTCGCTTTCGTCGATGCTCGGAAGAATGATAGATATATCTCCTCCTGAAGCATCACTTGTGGACCTGACGGAGGGAAATCCCGGAGACTATGCAGAATTCCTTACCGGGAGATTCGTGAAGATATCCTTCAGGATGCAGATCGGTGATCTGGTGGATTCGACGATCATGCAGCTGTATCCCACGAGTTTTGCAAAGGAACTGTATGATCATTTTATCGGAAGCCAGGAAGCCGCTTCCGCACCGGAGCCGGCTGCCGCACCGGAGCCCGAGCCGGCCGCAGCAGCGCCGCCGCCGATGACGGATCCCGGGATGGGCGCAACGCCGCCGCCTCAGATGGGATATCCCCAGCAGGCTCCTCCCCAGATGGGGTACGGAGCGCCTCAGATGGGATACGGGGCGCCGCCGATGGGCTACGGACAGCCTCCAATGGGAGCTCCGGTAAATGTGCAGCAGGCGCAGTTTACTACATTCTCCAACGACATCAATCCGATGCAGCCGCAGGAGAATATAGAGCTGATAAAAGATGTCCCGCTTGAGGTCACGGTCGAGCTCGGCAGGACAAGAAAGTCAATTAATGATATACTTGATTTTGCACCGGGTACTATCATTGAACTTGACAAGATCGCCGGAGAGCCTATAGATGTTCTTGTAAACGGAAAGAACGTGGCAAAGGGCGAGGTCGTCGTAATAGACGAAAGCTTTGGAGTAAGGGTAACTGAAATTATTAAATAAGGAGTTAATAAAGTTATGGCAAAGAACATTCTGATCTGTGATGATGCAGCTTTCATGAGGATGATGATCAAGGATATCCTCTCAAAGAATGGCTACAATGTCGCCGGAGAGGCAGAGAACGGTGCGAAGGCCGTAGAGAAGTATAACGAGCTTAAGCCTGATCTTGTGCTTATGGACATTACCATGCCGGAGATGGATGGTATCCAGGCCCTTAAGGCGATCAAGGGATCCGATCCTGCAGCACTGGTCATCATGTGCTCTGCAATGGGACAGCAGGCGATGGTTATCGAGGCTATCCAGGCCGGAGCAAAGGACTTCATAGTTAAACCGTTCCAGGCGGAGAGAGTCTTGGAGGCTGTTAAGAAAGTAGTGGGTTGATTGGGCTTTGACGGCTTTATTCAGTTAGTCACAGTCCTTATCATATTCATACTCGTTCTCCTTGTGACATATTTCACCACGAGGTTCGTGGGAGGCTATGCCAAAAACAAGGTCATGAACGGGAATATTGAGATCATCGATTCTGCGAAGGTTGCGCCCTCAAAGTATATCGCTATTGTACGGATCGCTTCGAAATATGCTGCCATCGGCATAGGCAAGGACGAGATAACATATCTTTTCGATGTGCCTGAGGATGCCATAGTCGAGAGATCTCAGGGGACTGTAATGAACTACGATTTCAAAGAGCTCATGGAAAAGGCCAGGGCCAGAATGGGAAAAAAATGAGAACAAAATGGCTTGGAAAATTATTATTCCTGCCGGTTTTGATCATGCTCACCTGTATCTTTCCTGTATTAGCCTACGCCAATAATGACATTGCCTCCAACAGGGATATTGGCGGTGTAGCTACACAGACTCTGGGAGAGACTCCCGGAGAGAGACGTGATACCTACAACAATATCGGAATGACAAGAAATGGCTATGATGCACCTACGGTCATAGATGAGCCGGGGTCATCGGATGACAGGACGGATCTCCGTGAACTCAATGTCGGCAATAATCTGAATATTACATACAATGATGGCAACGGAAACCTGAGTGGTGCACTGAGGATACTGATCATCCTCACACTTGTGGCACTGGCTCCGCTTCTTCTCATAATGTTGACCTCATTCACCAGAGTTTTGGTGGTTCTTCATTTCGTGAGGGCGGCTGTAGGAACTCAGACCGCACCACCGAACCAGGTATTGGTGGGGTTGGCTTTATTTCTGACTTTTTTCATAATGCAGCCCACACTGAATGAGATCAATGTAAATGCTGTTCAGCCCTTTGAAGAGGGAGAGATGACACAGCAGGAATTTTTTGAGACAGCAATGGCTCCCCTGCGTGAATTCATGTACGGACAGACTCAGATGAGGGATGTCAGATTATTCCTTGATATAGCAAAGATAGAGGATGTTGAGGGAATAGACGACATACCGAATGCGGTGCTTGTCCCTTCCTTCCTTATATCAGAGCTCAGGACTGCTTTTATCATCGGCTTTTTGATCTATATTCCTTTTATTGTCATAGATATGGTCGTAGCATCGACTCTTATGAGCATGGGTATGATGATGCTGCCTCCCACAACGGTCTCCATGCCGTTTAAGATCCTGCTTTTTGTGCTTGCTGACGGCTGGAACCTTGTTATCGGATCACTTGTAAAGACCTTCTACTGATCCTGAGATGATAAACTGCTGTAAACAGAGGAGCCGGGTACTGTCCGGCGAATGCGGGGCATGAGCTGCAGACAGAACATGCAAGTCAGATATAAAACTACACTTTATAGAGGAGGGATCATGGATATATCGGCTGTCACCCAGATAACAAGAGAGACATTATATGTCATAGTTATTACATCGGCTCCGCTGCTGCTTACTTCGCTGATAGTGGGACTTGCCATATCCATATTCCAGACCGTGACCAGTATACAGGAGCAGACCCTGACCTTTGTGCCTAAGGTCTTGTCCATCTTTGCTATGATGCTCCTTATGGGACACTGGATGCTGAATAACATGGTCGGACTGATGACAAGGCTTTGGAGCGATTTTTCCCTGTACGTTAAATGATCAATTATTCATTTTCCATACAGGATCTGGAGTTCTATCTGCTTGTTGTCACCAGGGTCTCATGCTTTGTATTTGCAGCTCCCTTTTTCTCGACCCAGAATGTTCCGAGAAGGGTGAAGGTCGGTTTTTCGCTTATAGTCGCTTTTCTGCTGTACAGGTATGTAGTGCCCCATTATGTGCTGCATTACAACACCGTGGCAGGATATGCGGTGCTTGTTATCAAGGAAGCGACAGCAGGTCTGCTGCTTGGATTATCCACTAATCTCTGTATGTATATCATGCAGTTTGTGGGTACGCTCTCCGACATGGACATAGGCCTTTCAATGGTGAGCTTTTTTGATCCTGTGACGCGGGTGAACACAGGCTTTACAGGTACCCTGTATCAGTATTCCTTTTTGCTGATCCTTTGTGTTACGGATATGTATCAGTGGATACTGAGGGCCTTTGTTGACAGCTATGAGCTGATACCCACAGGAAGGATATCCTTTGATATGGACAGCCTGACCGAGGCCATGGTGTCTTTTATGACTGAATACATAGTCATAGGCTTCAGGATCTTCCTTCCCATATTCGGCGTCATGCTTCTGCTGAACGCGGTGCTTGGCATCATGGCAAAGATAGCTCCTCAGATGAATATGTTCTCTGTAGGAATGCAGATCAAGATACTTGTGGGTCTGGGTACGCTGTTTCTTACAATGAACATGCTCCCTTCGATATCGGATTTCATATTTGCCGAGATGAAGGTCATGTTTGAGAAATTTGCCGGAGGGATGTCTGCGCTTTGACTTTTATATATGCTTTAATTTCATATGATATCCCCGGTGTATGCGAAGGCGGATACAGGGATCCGCTTCCTGAAGGCTTAAGAGGGAGGATCCCTCTTGACCTGCAGTTTTTCGGAGATGACGGCCCCGGCGGTGAGAAGACCGAGGAGCCTACGAGCAAAAAGCTGGAGGACGCAAGAAAAGACGGTCAGGTAGCGAAGAGTCAGGAGCTCTGCAATTCGGTTTCCCTGATAGCCTTTTTTCTGACGCTCAGGATAGCAGGGGTTAATATAGGCGAGAATTTTCTGGAGATATTCAAATACGTATACAGCATAATCCCGGATTACATCGTTCTGATAAACGGACAGGTATCACAGCAGGAATATGACAATCTGCTGAGATTTGCCATCCTGAGGATGCTCATCATACTCCTTCCTCTGTTTGCTGTCGGATTTATCATTGCCTTCCTGACAAATCTGCTTCAGGTGAAATGGAAGGTGACCTCCAAACCGCTGCAGCCCAAGTTCAGCAAGATGAATCCCTTAAGCGGGATGAAGAAGATATTCTCAAAGAAGAAGCTTGTGGATCTGGCCCTTGCCATAGCTAAGCTTCTGGTGATATACGGTGTCGTATGGAATTATATACAGGGGATGGGCGGCCTCATTTCATTGTTTTATGATATGCAGGTCAATACAGGCGTCGGAGAGATATGCATCATAATCATAGATCTCGGACTCAGGATAAGCTTTGTCTATCTTATCGTGGCTATACTTGATCTGATATATCAGAGGCGCAAGTTCCATAAGGATATGATGATGACGAAGCAGGAGGTCAAGGATGAATACAAGAACTCGGAGGGAGATCCCCAGATAAAGGGCAAGATCCGCGCAAAGATGCAGGAGGCTTCGAGACGGAGGATGATGCAGGCCGTGCCTGAGGCTGATGTTGTGATCACAAACCCGACGCATTTTGCCGTTGCCCTCAAATATGATACCGAGGTGGCTGAGGCGCCTTATGTTGTCGCAAAAGGCCAGGATTTCCTTGCGCAGAAGATAAAGGAGGAGGCAAGGGAAGCAGGGGTCGAGATAGTTGAGAATAAACCCCTGGCCAGGATGCTGTATCATAATGTGGATATCGGCGGTCTCATACCTCCCGAGCTTTATCAGGCGGTAGCCGAGGTGCTTGCTTTTGTAATGAATCTGAGAGAACGGCGTGGAGATAACCGCCGCAGTAACAGAAAGGTAGTATAGGCTTTGTATGGATACCGCTGTAGGTGGTAAAAAGAAAATAATCTCGATACAGGATCTGGGCGTAGCGCTTTATCTGCTCTTTGCCTTTGTATTTCTGATCGTTCCCATGCCCAATACACTGCTGGATATCATGCTGGCATTGAATATGGCCGTGGCTTTTGCCATACTCTTTAATACGCTTTTCGTAAATGAAGTCCTTGAGATGTCCTTTTATCCCACAGTGCTCCTGTTTACGACCATATTCAGGATATCGCTGAATGTATCCTCCACCAAGCTCATCCTTTCCACCGGAGATCCCGGCAACGTCGTAAGGACCTTCGGCCAGTTCGTAGGCGGAAATGATCTTATCATAGGAACCATAGTATATATCATACTGATAATACTCCAGTTCGTTGTCATCAATAAGGGTTCCGAGCGTGTATCAGAGGTCACCGCAAGATTTACGCTGGATGCCATGCCCGGTAAGCAGATGGCCATAGATGCCGATCTTAATACGGGAGCCATAGATGACGCAGAAGCAAAAAGGCGCAGGGACAAGATACAGCAGGAAGCCTCCTTCTTCGGTTCCATGGACGGTGCCGTGAAGTACGTCAAGGGAGATTCCACCGCAGGTCTTTTGATCACAGGCATCAATATAATCGGAGGCATAGCGATGGGTGTCCTCCGAAGAGGAGATACGGTGGCTGATGCGCTTTCGACCTATACC
>CAMUZQ010000060.1 GCA_947165275.1 uncultured Lachnospiraceae bacterium
TTGTTGTTTCTTTCAAAGCTGCATTGCTGTTTAATTTTCAAGGTCCCTGCATTGCCGGTCAAGGTCAATGCTTACGGAGAAGGAGGGATTTGAACCCTCGCGCCGCTATTAACGACCTGCACCCTTTCCAGGGGTGTCCCTTCAGCCATCTTGGGTACTTCTCCAAGCATCTGAATTATGTTCAATCCACTTCTTCAAATTGTCGACTTGCGTTCTCAACGAAAGTCAGCGGAGAGGATGGGATTCGAACCCATGTGGCGTTGCCGCCAAACGGTTTTCAAGACCGCCTCGTTATGACCGCTTCGATACCTCTCCAATGATTTACACGCATCAAACATGCCGCTTACGGCAAGCGCATCTGCAATAATAGCAAATCCTTCCGTCTGTGTCAACACATTTCTTCAGCTTTTTTTATTTCTGAGTTTTATCACCATTTTTGCATATTCTATGTCTTCCGGAGTAGTTATCTTTATATTATCATATGTACTCTCCACAAGCCTTGCATCAACATCGGCATACATTTTGGCCACCATAGTGTCATCTGTTACGGATATCCCCGCATCCCTTAATCTGTCTTCATCATCCAGAAGTCTTCTGTAAGCATCCCTTATCAAAAGATATTCAAAAACCTGTGGTGTCTGCACCTGCCATACATGAGCCCTGTCCGGCGTGGTCTTTACCATATTGTCATCATCTGCCAGCTTGATCGTGTCCTTGGACTTCACCGCCGCAACTGCCGCTCTGTATTTTTTCACATAATGAAGACATCTCTCTATCGTATAGGATGAAACGAACGGCCGCGCTCCGTCATGAATAAAAGCATAATCCGTCCCGCCCGAGATCCTTTCCAGTCCCCTTGCGACTGAATGATACCTCTCCTTCCCCCCGGGGATCACAGCTGAGACCTTGTAAAATCCGTAAAGATCCACGATCTCCTTCTGCACCTTGTCAATATACTCATCAGCCGCCACGATGATCAGCTCATCAATAAAATCCATATCCGAAAAGGTCTTAAGGGAATAATAAAGTACCGGTTTCCCCTCCAGATCAATATACTGTTTCGGCGTTCTGGTCCCCATACGCCTCCCTGCCCCACCTGACAGGATAACCGCTGCACATCTCATATCTTCCCTCCCTATTTCCTTTCCTCAAAGGATATCTCTTCCCTTTTCACGTCAAAAACACTGAAATACTCATCCTCATAGACCGGCTCGCTCCCCTTGTACTTATCCAGTTCATACGAACCGAGAACCAGAAAAGCCCTGTCATGCTCTCCTTCAATAAGCCTGTTGTCCGTAAGCCATCGAAATACTACAAGTCCATCTGCATCAGGATCAAGCGAAGTCAGATTTAAGGCGCCGTCTGACATTTCAGTTGTGATATTTGCATTCCAGAAGGTCGCATAGCCGTAATCATATCCCTCCTCAGTCAAAAAGCTTATATATCCCAGCCTTTCCCCGTTTCCGGCCACCTTGAGAAGGTCAAGATATCCCTTTGCGCCGATCAGAAGAAAAAAGACCAGAACAGCCGCTGCCGCTGCCGAAGCCCATTCCTTGTCCTTCACATACAATCTGTAGATCAGATCCGCAAACATTATGCAGGGTACCATGCCTATGGCTATGAATCTGTCTGCATATTCATTGTTCTGCCCCAGCATCATAAGGAAGGTATTCAGCAAGAAGGTTATCGCCGCAAAATAATACATATATCTTTGCACCCCGGTCATATCTCCGCTTTTCTTAAAAAGCAGCGCAAAAGATGCGAGAAACAATATCATCATCAGGAAGGCCAGTGTGTTGCATAATCCTCCGAAACTGATGAAATATTCCCCTACCACATAGCCAAAGGATGCAAGAATGCAATCTAAAACCCATTCAAGCTTTTCAAAGGTGAACTGTATGAAAGAAACATCTGAATAAGAATGAAATGAATAGATCCTGCTCAGGAGACTGTCGTTTATCACATATCCGGCTGCCGACGCCGCGGCGGCTATTCCGGTATAAAGAACCATCTCCTTATTGCCCTTATTGAAGATCATCGCCGCAAGCGCTGCAAGAAAGAGCGGCACATATGTGTACTCCACCGATCTGGCTCCTCCCAGTCCCGCTGTAAATGCAAAAACCGTCAGCAGAAAAACGCATATGATCCTGTTTCTCTTTTTCCCGGAATGAAAGATCACGCCGAGGGCTGCGAAGGAAACAAACGAAATAAAGACATGGGGCAGGTAATACATCTTCAGGCCAAAGAATTGCCAGGGATTTGCATAGGGCATTATAAGGACGAAGGCTGTCAGATAAAACCAACTCGCATCATATTTCCATGCATAGGGGATAAGCAGATATGCCATGACATACAATAAAAGCATTATGCTCCCGCCGGCTGCCCTTACCATCCTCCAGGAAGCAAACAGCCGGAACATCGGTGCAAAAACCAGATTCGTATTGAAAACCCTCAGCTCCGAAGCATATATCCAATCCTTTGTCAGTATGCTGTTTTCCGAAGCAAGTATCCTCGCGAGCACAAGCTCGGAGGCATCGTCTGAATTCAGGAATCTGTATCCGTTATGAAGTATCAGAACGTTATAACAGATGATGACGAAGACGACCATCGCCACTCCGAAAAGCTTCGCCGGATCCTTTACGCCCTGTCTGATCCTACAGATCATATGACTCCAAAACCCCGTTGCCGTCCCATATCGCCCGGTCGATTATATATCTCGGCCTGTGCTTCGTCTCAATATATGCTTTACCGACATAGAGTCCCACAAGTCCGTTTGTAAGGAGATTCATCCCTCCTATCAGACATAGCAGGGCAACCGTAGTCGTCCATCCCTGTACGACCATACCTCTGGCCCAGTCTATCATTGATAATATGAAGATCACCAGGGCAAGAACACAGAACATTGAGCCCAGGACCACTATAAGCTCCAGCGGCCTTGTACTCATGGATGTGATCCCGTTAAGAGCAAGATTCAGCATCTTGCTGACTGTATATTTTGACTGTCCTCCCGTCCTGTCCTTAACATCAAAATACACGATATCCGACTTGAAGCCCATAGTCGGGATAAGCCCGCGCAAAAACAGATTTGATTCCGGATAATCTGCAAGCGCATTGAGTGCCTTGGCGGAAAGCAGCCTGTAGTCCGCGCTGTTCGGCAGAACATCGGCTCCCAGTACCTTCATCAGCTTATAAAAGGCCTCTGCCGTGAACTTCTTTCCCGCTTTATCGGTATCTCTGTCATTCCGGACACCGTATACGACATCGCAGCCCTCCATATATTTTGCAAGGAAGCCATCCAGAGCCTCCACATCCTGCTGGAGATCCGCATCTATAGTCACCACGCAGTCAGCTGCCGCCCTCGACTCAAGCATTCCCGCCAGGATCGCATTCTGATGGCCGTAATTCCGGCTGAATTTGATACCCAGGACCGAGTGGTTTTGCGCTGAATACCCGGCTATTATCTCCCACGTTTTATCCTTTGATCCGTCATCAACACAGACCACCCTGCTTCCGTCAGCAGCCTTTCCCTCATTCAAAAGTCTCTGCAGCTTGTCACTCAGGATATCCAGCGACTGCTTCAGGATCTCCTCCTCGTTATAGCACGGTATTACGATATAAAGCTTTGGTATGCTTCCTCTCATTTTCTGCTCCTCTGTGATAATCAGCTTATGTTTATGGCTTATTCTGTTTCTGACCCAGTCTGAGATTCGGGACAGCATTCAGAGACAGCCCCGAAAAATTGCCCTTTATATATTCATGGTATGCAGCTGCAGCTATCATCGCCCCATTATCCGTACACAGGATCGGGGAAGGCCTGTAAAACCTCACATTCCTTTCCCTGCATGCACCTTCCATGGCCTCCCGCAGTGCGGAATTCGAAGCTACGCCTCCTGCTATGGCAAACTTATCGGCATTATGGGCTTCAAGAGCCTTCATCGAATTCCCTACCAGCACATCGACAACCGCCGCCTGGAAGGATGCCGCCACATCTGCCGTATTCACCTGTATCCCCTTCATCTCACACGAATTCAGATAATTAAGCACAGCGCTCTTAAGTCCGGAAAATGAAAAATCGTACTCATCTCCCTCTATATGCGCCCTGGGGAAGGGAATAGCCTCCGGGTCGCCCTCTTTGGCCGCCCTGTCGATCTTAGGACCTCCGGGATAACCCAGGCCTATGGCTCTTGCAACCTTATCATATGCCTCTCCCGCAGCATCATCCATTGTCCTGCCAAGTATCTCATATTCCCCGTACGCCCTGACATTGACGAGATGCGTATGCCCCCCGGACACGATAAGGCACATAAAGGGAGGCTCCAGTTCCTTATTATCAATATAATTCGCAGCGATATGCCCTTCGATATGATGGACCCCCACCAATGGCTTTCCGCACCCGTAGGCATAAGCCTTGGCATAGGATACTCCCACAAGGAGAGGTCCGACAAGTCCCGGCCCGTATGTCACGGCTACTGCATCTATATCCGATATCGTCATCGAGGCCTTTTTAAGCGCTTCTCTTACAACCTGGACTATGACCTCGATATGCTTTCTTGATGCGATCTCAGGTACGACGCCCCCGTATATCGTATGTGTTTCTATCTGGGAATTTATCACATTTGACAATACCTCCCTGCCGTTTCTGACAACGGCGGCGGCAGTTTCATCACATGAGCTTTCTATCCCCAGTATATTAATATCCTTCATCTATTCTTTATTATCGCCGGCATAAACCCAGCCGTAGATCTTCCAGTGGCCGGTCTCATCCTGGCGCAGCACAAACTGCTCCCTTATCTTGTTTATGGTTCCATCCTCCCTGATATTCAAAGTCAGGAAAAGCGTAGCCAGAGAGCCGTATTCATTATTGTCATATTTCACATCCGTACTCGATGAAACGGAATAGCTGGATACAACCTTGTTCTTGTCCCTGAATACGGCGATCTCGGATCTCAAAGCATTATAGAAATCATCGAAGCTCTGATTGGCCACGAGCTCATCATCAAAAAGCTGTCTCATCTGCGTCGCAAGATCCCTGATCTGCGACTCCTCTGTATCGGAGGCATAGAAGCAGCGCGTGATCTCTGCATATTCCGATACCACGCTCTTGGGAGTTGACGGATACTCCTCCTCATAGTTTTTTGCGAGCTGCCTTGTAGCGGCAGTGATCTTTACCGTTTCCGGCTCCTCCTTCGGGGTATTGACAGCAAGCACAAATAATACAAGCACTACTATCGCAAGAATGACAAGACCGATTATAGTGTTTTTGGTATTATTCTTCTTCATACCTTAGCTCCTTTGCCCTGCCGTCCTTCGACGCCGCGGTCTCCGGGAATATCTCCCGCGCAAGGTGTATATATTCTCTGGGATCCGTAAGGGACGGGCTGTAATGAGTGAGCCACAGCTCCTTCACGCCGGCAGCCTTTGCAAGCTGCGCCGCTTCCGTAAACATCATATGCTTCTTCTCTCTGGCCTTATGCTGATCCTCGGGATTACCGTACATCCCTTCACAGATAAATATATCGGATCCTCCCGCATTGACCTCTATGGATTTTGTCGGGCGGGTATCCGTGGTATAAGTGACCTTAAGTCCGCGCCTCTCCTCCCCGATCACCATATCGGGAGTGTATACCCGGCCTTCGTCATCCCTGCAGACATTTCCTTTTTGCAGAGGGTTCCAGAATTTCAGCGGTATCCCCAGACGTTTTGCTTCCTCCGCGTTAAATCTGCCTGCTCTGTTTACACTGACGGAATACCCGTAGCATGTCACGTTGTGATTTACCTTAAAGGCCTTCACGTGCATCCCGAAAATATCAAATTCCTCTTCACTGCCGCCCAGCTCCCGGAGCTTAATATCAAAAGGCAGCCCCTGTGCTATCACCAGAAGAGACCGGACTATCCTTTCAAGGCCCTTCGGACCCGCAAGCAGGACCGGCTCTGTCCTGTCCGCGTTTGCCATGGACAGCATCATTCCGGGAAGGCCGCTTATATGATCCGCATGATAATGCGTGAACAGGATAGTATCGATCCCTTTCGGCGACAGGTTTTTCTTCCTCATCGCGCACTGAGTTGCCTCACCGCAGTCTATAAGTATCCCCTTCCCCCCATAGCGCAGCATAAGGCTTGTAAGATATCTGTAGGGCAAAGGCATCATGCCTCCGGTTCCCAAAAGCGTGATGTCAAACATCTTTTTTCTCTCTCTTCCAAAAAATTATAGCATCCTCTTTCGGATTATCATAGAACCCGGGCCTTATCCCCTCAGATACAAACCCCAGCTTTTCATAAAGGCTTATAGCAGGAATATTTGACTTTCTCGCTTCAAGCGTGAAATTCCTGATGCCTATGGCCCTTCCCTCGTCCATAAGATACCGCAGCAGATGCTCAGCTATTCCCTGCTCTCTGTGATCACGATCCACCAGCACATTTGTGATATCCCCGTCTCCGCACATATTCCTGACACCCGCGCAGGCAACCAGTCTGTCAGAACCGGTGTCTCTGGCAACAACATATATGGCATAATCACAGCAGAGAGACTCCTCGAAATCCCCCACGCTCCAGGCGTCCTTACCGAAGATCTCATCCTCGAGCTCCGCAGCATGCTCACAATCCTTCAATTGCATATGCTCATAGATTATCACCGGTGATCCTGTCCCCTTCTGCAGCTTTGCTTTCCCGGAGCCTTTCCTTCATCATTTCCCTTTCGGCCTGAGACACCCTCAGGTAAACCGGCTTGTGCCCCGCAGCATCTGAAAAAAAGCCTTCTTCGTAATACCTCTCTGCCAGTACGGCTACGCTGGAAGCGCGCTGAAGCCTGAGCCCGGGCGGTGCAAAAACAAAGGGAACGGTACAGCCGGAACTTATCCGGTCCGCAAACACTCTGACTCCGTCTCCGAGAAAAACAGTCTTTTTTCCCCTTTCATTAACATCCTCAAGAATATCTCCAAGCGGGACCGCGCACTGTTCTCTGAGTACTGTCAGTTTATCTCCCGAAAAAGTGAATATCCCTGTATAGGTCTCATTTCTCCTCGCATCCATGAGCGGAACGATATTTCCGTCATAGCCTGCCATGTTCTGTGCCAGAGCATTGACGGTAGGCACTTCTATCACGGGTTTTCCGATGGCTTCGGCAAGCCCCTTTACAGTGGCTGAGCCTATCCTCAATCCGGTAAAGGATCCGGGTCCCATAGCCACAGCAACAGCATCCATGTCTCCGGCCTTAAGACCCGAAGATCTTATAACCTCGTCTATCATCGGCATCAGAGTCTCTGAATGCGTCAGCTTATTACACACAATATATTCAGATCTTATCACGTCATCAGACAGAATGGCGGCTGAAGCCACAAGTCCTGATGAATCAACAGCAAGAATATTCATTTCATCCACATCCGAAAAACAAACATCTCAAAAAGGATCCTTCCTTCACCGGATCAGGACGGTCTGTCCTCTGTCACGATCCTGCGATACTCAGATCCTTTATTCACATCTCTTTCAATGGTCACCCATACGGTATTTTCCGGCATGATGTCCTCTATCAGCCCGGCCCACTCGACCAGAGTCACCCCGCTGCCGTAAACGCAATCCTCAAAGCCGGTCTCATCCATCTCTGATACATCCCCGATCCGGTAAACATCAAAATGATACAGTGGCAGTCTGCCGCTGTCGTATTGCTGTACGATAGTATAGGTCGGCGAATTCACCGCCTCATTGATACCCAGTCCGGCTGCAAATCCCTTTGCAAATACAGTCTTCCCGGCGCCGAGATCACCGACGAGGGCCAGGACGTCTCCCTGAGAAGCCTTTTCCCCCATCTCTACGGCATATTTATACGTTTCCTCAGATGAATGAGTTTCAATAACATACATAACACTTTATTTTCTCGTAAATAGTGTTAGATGTCAAACACCCCCGGGATCATGCACAAAAATCCATCTGATCAGCCGCTCCTTAAGAGCAGCCCTTTAGTATCCCCCTGAGCGGCTTGTATATGAACATGGTTATCAGCACAGAACAAAGGCCCTTAAAGACGGTAAAGGGCAGATTGAAGATGATCAGACACTGCCAGAGATTATCCACTGACGGTAATATAAGCTGATATGCACCGATTATCGCTTCCATAGGCATGAAATTCGTATAGATGGGGTATACGACATAGTAGTTTGTAAAAACCGAAATGATCCCCATAGCGAAGGCTCCGCAAAGCGAACCTGCGAGCGCTCCTTTTTTTGTATGGTTTTTTTTGTAAACAAGGCCGGCTGCAAGCACAAAGCATGCTCCCAGCAGAAAATTGGAGAGCTCCCCGACCCCTCCGCTCTGTGTATTCATAAGATGGATCAGGTTTTTGATAAGACACACCGAAACGCCGGCCGCAGGCCCATAAGCAAAAGAAGCAAGGAGCGCCGGCAGCTCCGAAAAGTCCATCTTGATAAAAGGCGGGATAAGAAATGGTATGGGGAACTCAAGAAACATGAGTACATATGCCACCGCCGAAAGCATGGCTGTCCCTGTAAGTTTTCTGATGCTGCTGTTCATTATTTCCTCCTCTGTAAAGCATAGTTTACTCTGTCGGATGCCAGTGGACATTATCTGGCTCCTCTGTAAAACATAAAAAAGCTCCGGCATAAACCGGAGCAGATCAACTGAATTGGTCCAACAGTCTTTTTTGTGCGGGATCATGATCCCACACAATCATTACTCTTCTCTCATCCAGACTCAGGATACCTGTTTGGATATCCAATACTGTCGGTGCCGGAATTTCACCGTCTCATGCCAAATGGCTCGCGGACTTTTACCGCCGGTGGGGAATCTCGCCCCGCCCCGAAGTGATTATTTAATTTTGATAATATTCATGCGGATATATCCAGGTTCATTCCCGGAAGGAGCTGAGCGTCCTGTTTCTTCCTTGCCTTCATGTAAGGACTCTCCTCCTCATGACTGTATTCTATCTTTGTATTTGTCTCACCGCCTGAAACATATGTCCTGCCGCATTCCGGACATACAGCCGTATGTATCGAAACCGAAGCCTGAAGAACCTTTCCGCCCTTCTCCTCCGCCTTCTCGTAGGCATTCATGACATGCTCCTGCTCATGGGCCCTGACCCTGTTTCCGGCCTCAGTCGGAGATATATGCTGTGCCGACTTGAATGAGACCATCTCATCGGAGCCGTCCTGATATTTGCGCTCTTTACAGGTTTCACACTCCGCCGGAGACACCTTCTTGCCGGGCTGAACCTCGGTCGACTCTCCGGGATTGACTATAGGCTTCTTCTCTTCAGCTGAACCTACAGCTCCTGACACAGCTACAGCACCGGCCGCACCCTGTGCTCCGATGTCTGATCTTCCGCTCATCCCGGGGCCTATACCCCACATGCCATATGCGCCAAATGACCCGCTCCCGCTTATAGGACTGATCATATGATCACCGCCTTTCAGATGTTCCGGTCATCAATAGAACCTTATCCTGCTGATGACCTTTCCAAATGCCCTGACCTTATTATCGAACTCTTCTTCCGAAAGTTCCGGTGTGATAAAGGCGATCTCATCTTCAAGCTCGCCTAATGATATTGTATCAAGAAAACCGTCCGGTGAAAAGACCTTATTTGCTTTTCCCTCATCCTCGGTATATATCCTGACCAGATTTTTTCTTCTTATCCCGTCATTCGAAGCCAGTACAAGCTTCTCATCATGCTTCCATCCGCAGTAGGCCCTTTTTCCGTCATGTCTCGCTGCATCAATGACATCCGCGACAACCGCCGATGCCGTGGGAAGCGATCCTGCTCCGGCCCCCGTAAACACGGCATCCCCAAGCATATTCCCATGTACATAAACGGCATTCATAACTCCGTTTACGGAATAAAGCGGATGAGCCGGGTCTACCAGAAACGGTGCCACATATACTCTTATGCCTTCTTCTGTCCTTTTCGCTTCTGCAAGAAGCTTTATGGCATAACCCAGAGTAGCGGCATATCTTATATCCTCCGATGTGATGCCGCGGATACCCTCTGTATAAACGTCTTTATAATCCACAGAGCTGCCGAAAACTATGGATGAAAGAATAGCGATCTTTCTGGCAGGATCATATGCATCTATATCCGCCCCCGGATCGCGCTCAGCAAATCCCTTCTTCTGTGCCTGTTTTAATGTCTTTCCGAAGCTGACCCCCGGATTCTCCGCCATTTCCGTAAGAATAAAATTCGTGGTGCCGTTAAGTATACCGGTGATCTGGTCAATGTCATCTGCTGTCAGACAGTCATTTAAAGCCCTGATTATTGGAATACCGCCGCCGCAGCTCGCCTCGAAGAAATAATTCACATCATTTTCCCTTGCCACACTCATAAGCTCAAGCCCATGCTCGGCAACAAGCTCCTTATTTGATGTACAGACATTCTTTCCCTCTTCCAGGCATCTCTTTGTGAACTCAAATGCAGGATGAAGCCCGCCCATAACCTCAACTACTATCTTCACCTCGTCATCATTGATTATGTCATCAAATTCATGAGTGAGCTGCTTTTCGACCGGATCTCCCGGAAAATCCCTGAGATCCAGCACATATTTCACCTCTATCTCCCGGCCGGCTCTCTCATTCACAAGTCTGGTGTTTGAATTCAAAACATTATAAACGCCGCTGCCTACTGTTCCATATCCCAGAATCGCTGCCTTTATCATTTCTGCTTGTTTTCCTCTTTCTTATTCACGTTAATCCACTTCAGATACGCATTTATGAACGGATCTATATTTCCATCCAGGACCGAGTCGGCCTGTGCTATCTCACATTCGGTCCTGAGATCCTTGACCAGCTGATAAGGCTGTAAAAAATATGATCTTATCTGCGATCCCCAGGCATTATCCTTTACCTCTCCCCTTATCTCCGAGAGCTTTTCCGCATTGTTCTCCTTTGCAAGCATATACAGCTTTGACTTCAATATCTGCATAGCCTTGTCCTTATTCTGGAACTGGCTTCTCTCGTTCTGACAGGTGACCACGATCCCTGTCGGGAAATGGGTTATGCGGATGGCTGAAGATGTCTTGTTAATATGCTGTCCGCCCGCTCCTGAAGATCTGTATGTATCCACTCTGATGTCATCAGGCTTTATCTCTATGTCCAGATCCTCTTCGATATCCGGCATCACATCCACTGACACAAAGGATGTCTGTCTCTTTCCCTGTGCATTAAATGGCGAGATACGGACCAGTCTGTGGACGCCCTTTTCGGATTTCAGAAATCCGTAGGCATTCAGCCCGTTCACCTGAAATTCCACGGACTTTATCCCCGCCTCATCTCCGGGAAGCATATCAAGCTCTTCTATCTTGTATCCGTGTCTGTCTGCCCACTTGCTGTACATACGATAGAGCATCGATGCCCAGTCACACGACTCCGTCCCTCCGGCGCCTGCATTGATGTTTATGATGGCATTTGCATCATCATATTTTTCAGACAGCAGAGTGGCTGTCTTCATCTCATCAAAACGACGGCTGAATTCATCAAAATCGGATTTGATCTCATCCACCATGGATTCGTCATTCTCTTCATTTGCCATATCTATGAGGTCAAGCATATCCGTATATTTGCTTTCCAGATCGCTGTATCCCCTGACGTCATTACGCAGATCCCCCAGAAGCTGTGAATCCTTCTGACTCTTTTGCGGATCATCCCAGAATCCGGGCTCCTCCATCAGCCTTTCAAGCTCTGCTATCCGGTTTGCTTTGCTTTCAAGATCCAGAGATGCCTTAAGCTCTGCAAGCGGCTCCTCGTATTCTCTTATTTCCAGTTTCAGATTGTCTAATTCAACCATATGCCCTTTCCGTAAAATCTCTTCTAAATCTTCATAGCGCCGTGGCAGTTCTTGTATTTCTTTCCCGAACCGCACGGGCATGGATCATTCGGATATATCTTTTTGTCGCTTCTTGTCTTGGGCGCATGCTTAGCCGTTTCGTCTTTATTGGTCCCGGTAACCTTGGCGACCTGCTCACGCTCGACTTTTTCCTCCACGCGCAGACGGAACAGAACCTTGATGGTTTCCTCCTGTATGGCGTCTATCATATCATTGAACATATCATAGCCGGCCATCTTGTATTCGACCACAGGGTCTCTCTGGCCATATGCCTGCAGTCCGATGCCCTGCCTCAGCTGATCCATGTCATCAATATGATCCATCCATTTACGGTCTATCACCTTCAGCAGTATAACACGCTCAGCCTCTCTGATCGCTTCAGGCTCGGGGAATTCAGCCTCCTTTTCCTCATAAAGCTTCACAGCCTTAGTCTTAAGATACTGCTTCAGCTCTTCCTTCTTCTTCATATCCCTTACATCCGGAGTCTTTACCGGCTCCATCGGTATCGTAGGAAGCAGGATCTGGTTCAGCTCTCTCATATCCCAGTCTTCGGGTCTGAAATCCTCACCTATACAGGTATCAACCGCACTGTCAACGGTATCGGTTATCATCTTGTATATCGTATCCCTCATGCTCTCACCGTCAAGCACTCTGCGGCGTTCCTCGTAGATACGTTCCCTCTGCTCATTATTTACGGCATCATATTCAAGCAGGTTTTTTCTTATTCCGTAGTTGTTTTCCTCTATCTTTTTCTGAGCCCTCTCGATAGCTCCGGACAGCATCTTATGCTCGATCTGCTCCCCCTCCGGGACCTGCAGGGTCTCAAATGCAGCCATCAGTCTGTCCGATCCGAAAAGTCTCATCAGATCATCCTCGAGTGAAATATAAAATCTGGAGATACCGGGGTCACCCTGACGTCCGGAACGGCCTCTGAGCTGATTATCTATACGCCTTGCCTCATGTCTCTCCGAACCGATGACATAGAGTCCTCCGGCTGCAAGCGCTTCTTCATCCAGCTTTATGTCAGTACCACGGCCCGCCATGTTCGTTGCGATCGTGACAGAACCATGATGTCCTGCCTCGGCTATTATCTCGGCCTCCTGCTCATGAAACTTCGCATTAAGTACATTATGCTGTATGCCCCGCTTTTTCAGCATTCCGGAAAGAAGCTCGGAGGTGTCTATATTTATTGTACCGAGTAGTATCGGCTGCCCCTCCTTATGCGCCCTCTCGACCTCATCACAGATCGCTCTGTACTTCTCCTTCTTTGTCTTAAATACGGCATCCTGCATATCCACACGGGCCTTCGGCCTGTTGGTGGGTATGGTCACAACGTCCATTCCGTATATCTCACGGAACTCTTTCTCTTCCGTATAGGCCGTACCTGTCATGCCGCACTTCTTGTCGAATTTATTGAAGAAGTTCTGGAAGGTTATGGTAGCCAGAGTCTTGGACTCTCTCTTGACCTTAACCTTTTCCTTTGCCTCTATTGCCTGATGCAATCCGTCTGAATAACGGCGCCCGGGCATTATACGTCCTGTAAACTCATCGACGATAAGAACCTGATCGTCCTTTACGACATAATCCTTATCCCTGTGCATCAGATTGTGCGCCCGCAGGGCAAGTATTATACAATGCTGTATCTCAAGGTTTTCAGGATCCGCAAAATTATCGATGTGAAAATACTGCTCTACCTTGTGCACTCCCTCTGCAGTAAGATTTACAAGGTTGTCCTTTTCATTGACTATGAAATCACCGGTCTCCTCGATCTCAACTCCCATTATCGCATCCATCTTTGAAAGCTCGTCCGATGATGCCTCGCCCCGCTGCATCTGTCTTGCAAGCTGGTCGCAGAGCTGGTATATCGCTGTGGATTTACCGGATTGTCCGGATATTATAAGAGGAGTCCTGGCTTCATCGATCAGTACAGAGTCAACCTCATCTATGATACAGAAGTGAAGATCCCTTAATACAAGCTGCTTTTTGTATATCGCCATATTGTCACGCAGATAATCAAATCCAAGCTCATTATTGGTGACATATGTGATATCACAGGCATAGGCCTCCTGCCTTTCAGACTGATTCATTCCGTTGAGCACACAACCCACTGTCAGACCCAGAAACTCATGTATCTGTCCCATCCAGTCCGAGTCACGCTTTGCAAGATAATCATTAACCGTGACAACCTCGACGCCCTTGCCTTCAAGCGCATTAAGATAAGCCGGCAATGTACACACCAGGGTTTTTCCTTCACCTGTACGCATCTCGGCGATACGTCCCTGATGGAGTATCACACCGCCGATGAGCTGTACTCTGAAGTGCTCCATTGAAAGAACGCGCTTCGATGCCTCTCTTACGGTCGCATAAGCCTCCGGCAGGATATCATCCAGTGTTTCTCCTGCCGCAAGCCTGTCCTTGAATTTCTTTGTATTGCCCCGAAGCTCCTCATCCGACAGCGCCGCCATCTGGGCCCTGAGCCCCTCGATGCGGTCGACTATCGGCATGATCCGCTTTAATTCCCTGTCGCTGTGTGTACCAAATATTTTGTCAACGATACTCATGATTGATCAGTAATCCTTTGCCTCTTCCTCTCCGTTGAGCACTCTTAAGCCGCCCTGTGCCAGTGCAAGGAGCTCATCCTCTCCTGGATAAACGATCACCGGAGCGATCCAGTCAACATGTCTGGCGATGGCATCGGTCACAGTCTTTCCATAGGCTATGCCTCCCGTCAGGATGATCGCATCCACCTTACCCTCCAGTACAGCAGCTCTTGCTCCTATATCCTTGCTTATCTGATAGATGAAGGCGTCTATCAGGAGCCTTGCATGCTCGTCATTCTCAGCTCTCTTTGTGATCTCCACCATATCATTGGAGCCAAGGTAGGCTGTAAATCCGCCTCCTCCTACTATCCTCTTATACATCTCCTTTTCAGTATACTTGCCTGAATAGCAAAGTCTTACCAGAGGTCCGACGGGCAGAGCTCCTGCTCTCTCAGGCGAGAAGGCTCCGTCTCCCTCAAGCGCATTGCTTACATCTACCACACGTCCCTTCCTGTGGGCACCGACAGATACTCCGCCTCCCATATGGGCGACTATCACATTGATATCTTCGTATCTCTTGCCGTTCTCCTTGGCATATCTTCTCGCCATAGCCTTCTGATTAAGCGGATGGAAGATGGAATTTCTTTCTATAGCCGGTATGCCGGATATTCTTGCAACCGGCTCAAGCTCATCTACTGCAACAGGATCGACTATGAAGGAAGGCTTGCCTATCTCATCCGCGATCTCTCTTGCCAGCACTCCTCCAAGGTTGGAAGCATGCTGTCCCTGAGGGCCGACCTTCAGATCCTCGATAAGCGCGTCTGATACCCTGTAGGTTCCTCCGGGGATAGGCTTTACCAGACCTCCCCGGCCGACAACCATGTCGAGGGTTTTGATATCAATATCCTGCTCCTTGAGACATTCTATGATGATATCCTTCCTGAACTGCTTCTGATCAAAAATGGTATCGTACTTTGAGATCTCCTCGACCGAGTGTCTGAGAGTCTTGTCAAAGAGCATCTCTTCATCATCGAATACGGCGATCTTTGTAGATGTGCTCCCCGGGTTTATGATAAGTGATCTTATTGCCATGTCATGTACCTCCTGTAAAATATGTGATCTGTCCTAAAAATACCTGCCTCTGTTTATACTGCCTATTTCTTCTGATAAGCTGCTACTACTGCAGCAAGCGCGATGGAATTAACCTTGGTCTCGGCTGAATCCGATCTGGATGTAAGTATAGCCGGAGCCTTGGTACCGGTAAGTATGCAGGCATTCTTAAACTCAGTCGTGTGAACGATGAACTTATAGGCGATATTTCCTGCATGGATATCAGGGAACAGGATCACGTCAGCGTCGCCGACTATCTTCCTGTCTTCTGCATGCTTATGCTTGGCAGCCTCGGGATAGATAGCAAGATCAACAGACAGAGGTCCGTCGATCACACAACCCTTTATCCTGCCATCAGCATTCATTTTTGTGAGCTCAGCCGCCTCGACAGTAGCCGGCATCTTCTCGTTGACAACCTCTACCGCTGCGACAGGAGCCACCTTGGGAAGTTCGATCCCGCAGGCATTGCAGACCTCAACGGTGTTTTCTATGATGCCGACCTTCTGTTCAAGAGTAGGATAGGGAAGAAATGCCACATCAGTAAGGAATAAAAGCTGTGGGATACCCTTTATCTCAAATACACAGACATGTGAAAGAAGTCTGTCGGTACGGAGTCCGACCTCCTTATCCAGTATGGACTTCAGGAAATCCTTTGTAGAAAGAAGTCCTTTCATATACATATCAGCCTCTCCATCGTGGACGATACGGACTGCCTCATGAGCAGCTTCTATCGGATCCTTGATGTCGACTATCTCAAAAATGGACGGATCCACCTTGAGATCCTTGCAGATGGATTCTATCTGATCTTTATCTCCCACTAAGACAGAATCCGCGATCTTTCTTTCATGCGCCAATGCCGCTGCCTCTATGACCTCGTCATCATTTGCCGCCGCTACCGAAAGCTTTTTGATAGGAAACTCGTTTACCTTGTTCAGTAAGTCACTGAAATTCTTGCTCATGTCTGCGCTCCTTTGCATTATTATTAAACGCCCTGTCAAATCGGGCAATTAGAGATTATAACATAAACCATGCCCTGTGCAAAGAGCAATGGCCACGCCCTCATCAAAATGAAGGCTGTTATGTTGAGAAAAAAAAAGACTTAGTGTATATTGTTATTCGGTTTGCTGCTGTCACGTTGACACCAAAGGAGTCGGAAATGAATGATTTTCTATCTTATGTAGTGATAATAATGTTTCTTGTCGTGGTATTCGGTTATATCAACGAACGGAAATCGAAAATAACCTATGAGATCTCTCTCATGCTCTTTTCGATCCTCCTCGGGGCCGGTCTCCTTGTGATAAACAGGCTTATCCCGGATCCGGAAGCGACAATGATCCCGGAAGTTTGACAGCCTAGCCTCATAAATCTTAGTTCATCATACCCCTCAATCC
>CAMUZQ010000061.1 GCA_947165275.1 uncultured Lachnospiraceae bacterium
GCTTTGCCGGACACGCCGACCAGCAAGCTGGTCGCCTGGTCAAATACGATTCTTGTTTTTTCGATAAAAAACAAGAATCTATGACTTCTTGCGCGAGAAATAGGAATTTCGCGCAAGAACTCCGCGTTCCGCGGAGCACGCCCCTTGCTTCGCAAGGACCTGGTCAAATACGATTCTTGTTTTTTCGATAAAAAACAAGAATCTATGATAAAAGGAGGAAGAACTCATGCCGTTTATTTCAACCAAGACAAACGTATCCGTATCCGGAGAAAAGGAAACGCAGCTTAAGGAGCGCCTGGGACAGGCCATATCCATAATCCCGGGAAAAAGCGAGAGCTGGCTCATGCTTGCGATCGAGGGAGATATCCCCATGTATTTCAGGGGAGATGCTTCGCAGCCGGTAGCATTTATTGAAGTCAAGATATACGGAAATGCCTCACCGGATACCTACAAGAAGATGACAAAGGAACTGACCGGTATCTACGGAGATATCCTCGGAGTAGCGCCTGATCATATGTATATCCGGTATTTCGGATCGGATGACTGGGGATGGAATGGAAATAATTTCTGAAAAAAGGCAGGATATCCTCTTTTGCAGTTCTTTGAAGGACGCCCTTTTTGCAGCCTGCGGAAAGGAGGCTTCCATAAGGGAAAAGCATCCTGTTCACGGAGGTGATGCCAATGATGCCTTCAGACTCGTCCTTTCTGATGGAGAAACTCTCTTCTTAAAGACCAACAGCCGCTCCAACTCTGATTTTTTCAGAGCTGAAGCGGAAGGCATAGCGGCCATCGCCTCTACCGGAACTGTCAGGGTGCCTTATATTCATGCTGCCGGAACAGATGGCGGTCTTTCATTCCTTCTGATGGAGTACATTGAAAGCGCCCGTCCTTCACCGCTCTTCTGGGAGAAGCTTGGACATGCTCTTGCAGACATGCACGCAGCGGATACGACCGGCTTTTTGTCAAAAGGTAAATACGGCTTTAATAAGGACAATTATATCGGAGCCGGGAAACAGATAAACACTCCGGCCGGGAGCTGGATAGAGTTTTTTTCCGAATGCAGGCTCCGGCCGCAGTTCGAGCTGGCAGAGAAGTATTTTGACAGTGATATGATCAGGAAAGCCGGCCGTCTCATGGATGGCCTTGACAGGATCCTTTTTGAACCGGAAAAGCCGGCTCTTCTGCATGGAGATCTATGGTCGGGAAATTTCCTTTCCGACGAAAAAGGACAGCCAATGCTTATAGACCCGGCAGTTTATATCGGATGCAGCGAAGCCGATATTGCAATGACCGAGCTTTTCGGCGGTTTTGACAGAAGGTTTTATGATTCATATTTTGAGGCTGCCGGTATGATCCCGGGATATGAGGACCGGAGAGATCTGTATAATCTTTATCATCTGACAAATCACCTGAATCTTTTTGGAAGCGCCTATCTGTCTTCGGTGATACGAGGGATAGACAGATACTGCAGCATATAAAAGACCGGCGGCTAGTGTCCTGACACGTTCTTATTCGAACTAATTGCTTGTCTGATTTCCATATGCCGCGTTGTCGTTGGTCGCCGGTGCCCGCACCGGCTCCCGCCTCCGCCTTGCATATGAAAACCATCCTGCACAATTAGTTCAGAAATGAACGTGTCAGTACACTAGTGTCCGCCGGTCTGAAACCGGAATAAAAACGGTTTTGAGATCAGAAGCTGTGGCTTCCGCCTCCGCCGGAGAAGCCGCCTCCGCCTCCTCCACCGCCGCCCCCGCCGCCGGAGGAGCTTGATGAATGACGGGTCTTGTGACTGCTTACCAGATTCTTTTCTACAGCTGTCCCGATGACTGCGCCGGCTGCAGCAGCGATCAGAGCCTCGCTGTCCACAGAAACCTTTCCCTTTAAGAACCACACATAGATAAAATTAAATATAAGAGCAAATACTATCGCCATGAGGAAATTGGAAATATACCGCATTGGCTCAGCGATCCTTCCGCCTTCAAGCTTTGTGAGCATCTCATAGAACCCCTCCTCTGCGCATCCCAGATAATCCTCAGTAGTTGCATATGTGTAGATATTATCGGTGATGATATTACCGTAGCTCTTGTTTATCGTCTTGTAGATCGCTCCGCTGCTCATTATCGCGATCTTTCTTGCTCCCATATCTATCAGGAGCGTCGTGCCGCTGTCATTGTTGAAGATCGAATAGCAATAATCCGCTGCCGCCTTTTCTGCATTACCTGAGGAAGTAGTGACAAATGAGACACCGCCGTATTCGGTGATGGGTTTCATATAGTCGTAAAGCAGCTCTTCCTCCTCCTCATCAGTCAGAAGATCCTCCTCATCTATGATATAGGCCTCATAGCCGCTTTCCTTGTTAACATACTGGGCATCATAAGCAAGAGCAGGCCTTACAAACAGCAGAACAGATAAAATGGCTGCTGCGGGTATAAAGGAATATCTGAATATTTTATTTTCCGACATCATTATTACCTCCTTCCCTGTTGTGAAATTCCGGGATAGGCCGGGTCGTAAGCAGGTTATATTGCCTGATCATGCTGAGTGAGGCCACTGTCGCAGCTGCAAGTGCCGCGATGCTCCCGGCATAGTAGACCCAGTCATGCACCGGTGCCGTAAGCGCTATCAGAAAAGCGATGATCTCCGCAGCCGGAGGCAGGAACACTATAAGCTTCATGCTGTTTTCCTTTAGCTTTGCCAGATATTTCATAAGTGTCACCTGGAAAACGATGCCGGTCACACAGGCCGCAAAGCAGACTACCACGGATCTTGTTCTGGCCGTCGACCCGGAAACCATCACGAAAAGAACCGCAAATACGACCATTATCCCCACGATCTTTGATATGCTGTTGGGCTTTTTCAGACCATGCTTTTTGATCCCCGTCTTTGCCTTTTCGAGCTCCTCTCCGCTCAAAGCCCCGAGATCATTTGCGTGGCTCTCCCTGTCGGTAATGGATATGATCTCCTTCCTGTAGTAATAATGCACCATCAATGCAGCTATGGAGGACATCATAAGGATCGTAGCCGGGAGAATAAGCACGCTTGCTATGCATGATACTATAAACAGTATGACCGCTATGACTGCAGACGTCCTGAGGAACTTACTGATATCCACAGGGATATCCGCTGTTATCTTGCCGGTCTCACCGTTTATGACACCGTAAGCCACTCTGTCGCCTTTGCGCCAGGTTAAAAACCAGACCGGGAAAAGATTCAGATGGCTTTCTACGATCCTGCTGCCAAACAGCTCGCTCCTTGCCTGCTGGCTGGCGGGGAGACTTACATTTGCCCCGGACCTGAATTGGGACTCTACATTCTTTATAATATGATCCTCGGCCATTGCCAGAGCCTGCTCGGTATATACATCAGCCTCTACGTCGGCAGTATCAGCAAAAAAGCCTGCGAGATAAGCAGGATTGAAATCCACCATATCCTCCTTTTTGTAGGGAGCTATCTGTGATGAGATCTCATCATCAAAGCTTGCCGACGCATCCTGCGGGATCGGAATATTTGTATTTACTATATCGGGATGTGCGGAATACTCCTCGGTATAATCGTAATTCCCGCTTGTGTATTTTACTACCACCTTTAATTCAGGATTCTTTTCAAAGCCCACGTTCATTTCCCAATAAGGAATATAGATTCCCCGGAAATTCTCCAGGAATTCCGCATCTTTGAATTCCTTCGGCACATAGGGCTGTTTTTTTGCATGCTCGCTGTATATCGCCTTGCACTGCTCCTTCGTCTGCTTGAAAGGGATGATGAACCTGGGCTTCTTTTCCTGGCTCAGTCTTCCCTGCAGATTAGCCTCAGTGCCGCAGTAGCTGCAAAAAGTCACGGCTGTGCTGCCGGTGGTCATTATCTCAGCCCCGCACTGGGAGCAGGTGTAGATCGTGGTGTCATAGGTTTCCTGTTCTTTTACCTCTTTGGCATCCTCATAATCGCTTACAGGATACACGCTGTCGCAAAACGGACATTTTAGTTGCTGTGTGGCAATATTCAATACGAGATCGCCGCCGCAGCTTTTGCACTTATACATCCACCCCTCCTTCTGATCGTTTCAAGAGTACTTGTCCTACACCACAAAATTATACCCAATCCTTCTGTCTATAACAACCCGTCGATATTTCACAGGAGATTTTTTTACTTTATCCGGTTATGGTATAATTACTCTTATCACTATCAAAAAGGAGTGGCTATGGAACCGTTTTTCTCACAGGAAATCTACGATCTATATGAGAACACAAATATCCCGTTGGCAGTTTATTATGTCGAAAACGGCAGATTCTGGACCATGATAGTTTCCAGGGGCGTCTGTAAAATGTATGAAGCGACAAAGGAAGAGATGCTGGAACGCCTGAATGGGAAGAACCCCTTCGTAAACATAGTGGAAAAGGAAGAGATGCTGCAGGCCGTAAAGATCTTTTCTGATAATGATGAATCATATAACGTGGTCTTCCATGAATACATCGGCAGGGACAGAAAGCTGAAGACCATACACGGTATAGGAAACCATGAATATACGGAAGACGGCCGCCGCTACAGCGTGATAAGGTATGACGAAATATCCGACAGCTCAAGACGTATGCTCTTCCCCGAGGAGGAACAGTGGATCGCAGATCAGCAAAAGCTTCTCAATGATATTTACGACGCGATAGCAAGGAGCTTCACATCAGTAGTATATATTGATCTCAGCGATCTTTCAGTCAATGTGATAAGGCTTAATGACCTTGGAAAGAAATTCATGTCAGGTTTTGCAGGAAAAAACTGCTTAAGGGACGTGATGGATGCCTATGTGAAAACCTTTGTGTTCGAAGAGGATGCGGCGGAGGTGCTCAGATACGGTGATATCGATCATGTTCAGAAACTGCTCGACAGAACGGAGTCCATCTATCATACATACCGCACTGTAAGGGAGGGACGGATAGTCTATTACAGACTGAAGATAGCCCCGTTTGATAACGGAAAAAAGATCATATACGGATTCGAGCTTTTCGACGATCAGGTAAGAGCCGAGAAAAAGATACAGTCAGAGAGAGAATTGCAGATGGCACTGCTCGCCGGGCTGTCATGTGAGTATGAATCCATCTGGATCGCTGATGCTGCGATACATCACGCAAAGCTTATCCGCAGCAACATGGGCTCGACGGAATCATCGACGGTCATGAACAGACTTCGCGAGGGCAGGTATGAAACGATAGTCAATAATTATATAGAACGGTATGTTGTGCCGGAAGATCGTGAAAGAGTCCGGCTGATGACTTCGATCGACAACCTGATGGAAAACACCCGTGATGATGAGATCTACTATGTCAACTACTGCAGGATAAATCCTGAAGGCTCCAAAAACTATCTCCAGCTTTCTATCATGAGGGTCACCGATGACACGGGAGAGGTCCGTTTTGTCTGCGGCTTCAGAAATATCGATGCCATCATCGAGGAAGAAAAGCTGAAGCAGCTGCTTTACCGCATGGCTCATATTGACAGCATGACAGAGGTTAATAACCGGAGATCATTTGATGAATTAATGGATCACAGTGACGAATTTGACCTCACAGAAGAGGCAGTATTCTTCTCCTTTGACTTAAACGACCTGAAGAAGGCTAACGATTCATGCGGACATGAAGCAGGCGATGAACTGATAAAGGGCGCAGCAGGCTGTATGAAGGAGATCCTGGGCAAATACGGGAATATATACAGAACCGGCGGTGACGAGTTCGTTATCATAGCAGATCTCCCCGTACAGAGCAGGGATACGATAATAAAACAGCTGGAAGATCGCTTTGAAAGCTGGAAAGGAAGCCTTTACCCCAGTCTGTCCATATCTACAGGGTATGTATGCGCATCTGACGATCCGTCAATGACACTCGAAGACATGAGACGAAAAGCTGAAAGGATCATGTACGATCAGAAGGAACGCTATCATATGCTGACGGGAAATGACAACAGCAGATCATGATATGGTCTTTGGCTTGTATACCTTATCCTTCAGCCTCTTCTCAAAATCATCCTTGGATAAGGGCTTGTCAAAGAGGAATCCCTGGACGATCTTCACATCTATGCTTTTGAGGAAATCAACCTGATCCCACTGCTCCACTCCCTCAGTGATGACCCTCATGTCAAGCTCCTTTGCCATCTTTGCTATATTCGAAACTACTATGCTGTCCCGCTTGCCGTTGGTCCGCTTGTCTACAAATGATTTGTCAAGCTTCAGCACATCAGCCGGAAATTCCCTGAGCAGATTCAGCGAGGAATAACCGGTACCGAAATCATCGATGGCCATTACGATATCTGCCTCATGCATATCCCGTATGAAATGGCTCAACTTTTCGTTCTCCTCCTCGCTTATCGTTTCAGTAAGCTCCACCTCGATATACTGCTTCGGGATCTTATATCTTGACAGGATCTCACTGATATGTGCAGAAAAATCATGCGCAGACAGATTTCTTCTGGAAAAATTTGTCGAGATCCTGACCGGTTCTATTCCCTCCTTAAGCCAGTTTTTGATATCCCGGCAGACCTGTTCAAAAATATAAAAATCCAGCTTGCAGATGCTTTCATCCTTTTCCAGGATGGGTATGAATTCACCGGGAGGTATGATCCTGTCATCCCTTACCCATCGGACAAGAGCCTCAGCCCCTACGATCGTATTGGTATCCGTGTCAACCTTCGGCTGGTAATAGGTTTGAAACTCTCCATTCTCCAGAGACTTTGGAAAGAGCTCTGCGATATGCTTCTGTTCCAGTATGATCCCGTGCATTTCCGGAGTCGCAAACGTATAGGAAACATGCAGCTGGTTCTTTGCAACATTAAGAGCGGTGGTACACATACCAAGGATCTCCTCGCTGTCCAGTGAGGCATCTGTGATATCAAGACATCCGGCCATTGCATGGATAATTACCGCCTTCTTCTCCCCCCCTACAGTGATCCGGACTTCGACTCCTTCGAGAAGCTTAAGAAAATCCTGTGCCTTCTCCCGAAGAAGCAGTGCAACAAAGCAGTCTCCCGAAAGCCGCGCCACACATTCCATCGGCCCGGCGTATGCTGAGATCGTATCGGCGTAGCGGACGAGGATCTTGTCAGCGCCTTTTTTTCCGTATTGCTGATTGATAAGGCCGAAATTCTTCAGATTGATATAGAAGGCATTGTACTCCGACAGTGTTCCGTCGGATCTTCTGTGCGTGATGAAGCTGCGGAACCCGGCCTCATTCGGCAGTCCAGTCATTACATCAGTCCGTGTGGCCTTCAGTTCCACCATATCCTTCAGGTAGTGAATGCAGTTATCTTTATGATTAAAACCATTGTAAATGGCTGTAGCCATGTCCAGGCATGTGTCATAGCCGCAGCAGGAGCAGTTGATATGACGGGATTCTTCATCCAGCTTGTTCATTTCGGAAAAAATGGCTTCCAGCTCCTCATGATCCGGTATCTCCATCGCGCAGTCCTTTGACCGGTCAGAATACAGACGCAGATAATCTCCAAGCTTCAGGCCGGAGAACTGCGCATTTAAGCTTTTTAATCTGTCTGCCGGTGACATCTCCCGTACCCAGGTGCTGTAGCCCGGATCATGCCTGACCCGCTCCTCGACATCATGAAGATGATACATGGCTTCATCCGTAACTGACATGCTCATCTCAGTTCCTGTACCGCACAGGCAGCCGTTTTCGCAGTTAAGCGCATCTATGAAAAGAAACGGTGTCATGCCCTCACGGATCTTTTTGCTGTTTCTCTCCAGATAATGATACATCCGTTTCTCGCCCTCGATCTGCCGTATAAACACGTCTCTCCCGAGGAGCCAGAAAACGTTTTCCTTAAGCCCGCCGGGCATAGGATAGACAGATCCGAGTCCGTATTCTATCTCATCCAGGCACGGTTCGCCATGCAGATCGTGTGCTGCGGCATATTTCATCAGATGATCAAATGTCACATTATATGAGACATACCCGTGTGTATTCGGATCCTCGATCTCCATCTTTTTGGCGATGCAGGGACTTAAAAAGGCGAACCGGTCTGTTATCCCCAATTCCTTTCTGGCATAGATCGCTGCGCACATAAGAGGACTGTGCACCGGAAAAAGCTTCGGGATCAGCTCCGGGATATACTGTTCTATGTAACGTACCACAGCCGGGCAGGGCTGGGAGATGCCCCCCTTGAAATCGTACTTCTGAATATAATTGATATATCCCCAGGTGGTGATATCGGCGCCAAAGGAAACACTTATCATACGGTTTACACCGAGCGCCTTCAGACCGCCCAATACAGACGCATACTGATCCGGATAATTAGCAATGAAAGAAGGTGCGATCAGAAGAGATATCGATTCTCCCTGTCTGAGATCCTCAAAGAAACGCTCCGTGTCATCATGGAATACCCGGGCTCCGTGCTCACAGATATCAAAACAGGCGCCGCAGGCCACGCACCTGCTGCCGTCCACCTCAATGCGCGATCTTCCGTTTCCATCCGGTTCCGTAGATATATTCGCTCCGATGCAGCTGCAGGCCCGTATGCACTTATTACACCCGATACACCTGTCATTTGTGTATACAAGTCCCGGAAAGTGTGTTTTCTTCATGGATCAATCCCTCCCTTGCAGATTGTCCCCGAACCGATTTCTGATCAGATTTAAATTATATAAAATCTTCTTTATCTGCGCAAGAAATCAGCGTCTCCGGCATGTGTTTACAAACTCTTCAGCTTGATTCACTTGCATTTTTTGATGTGTAATGCCGAATGTCCGGCCATATGCTACATCAGGCTGCTGTCGGCATCCAGCTTCCGGATGATGGCATTGGCGATCAGCAGGAGACTGCATCCGACGATATTCTGCAGGAATGAGGCTGCGGCGGAGTAGCTGAAATTAGCCTCCATCATCAATGCCTGATATACATAGACGTCCAGAGTCTGTGTTACCGGCTGCAGGGAGTTGGAATTCAGGGGCACCTGATAGAAAAGCCCGAAATCCGATGCCAGGAGGCTTCCGAGCCTGAGTATGAATATGGTGGCGACAGTCGGCCGCAGCAGAGGAAGCGTGATATGACGAACACGCTGTAAGAAGGTGGCGCCATCCAGCCTTGCGCATTCATAAAGTGTACGGTCGATCGACGTGATGGCACAGAGATAGATCATCATGGAATAGCCTGTGGATTTCCACACTTCTGTAAGTATCAGGATGAATCTCCAATACTCAGGCGACTGGTACCAGAAGACCGCTGAGCCTCCTAAAATACGCAGGATATGATTCACCTGCCCCTCATCTGTTGCGAGGAACCCGTAGAGGCAGTACCCTACGATCACCCATGACAGGAAGTACGGCAGGACCATGACCACCTGTACCAGTCCGGAAAAGACTCTGCTGTGGATCTCGGCAAGGATGATCGCCAGAAACACTGGTATGATGATCCCCAATATCAGGAAGACCGTATTGTAAAATAAAGTATTGAAAAGGATTTTAGGCATCTCCGAGGAAAGGAAGAGGAAGGAAAAATTCTTAAGACCCACCCACGGACTGTTCACAAAAAGATTTTTCACGAGAGGATCTCCGGGCTTCGGCGTGAAGTCCTTGAATGCAAAGATTATCCCAAACAAAGGTAAATAACAAAAGCTCACATACCATACGATCGCCGGAAGCGAAAAAAGCAATAATTCCCGGTTTGTTCTGCCTTTTTTCCTACTCTTCAAACCACGCATCGATCTGCTCCTGTACATCTGCCAGCAGTTCATCAAAGCCGGCAGCTTCCATTCTCTTTCGCATCTTTGGGATCACCACATCCGGATCACTGGTACCGGTACGCAGCTCCGCCGAATAATCGTTGTATATTGCCTGCAGGGCAGTGATTATCTGTTCCTTTCGCGTTGTATCATAATAAAACCCGCGTGTCTGACTGTAGATCCCCTCTGTTTCATACCCCTCATATACCTTTTCCCACTGATCAGGATCGCCCAGTATGTCGCGGCTTATGGATGCCACGGATGCATTCACGACCGGGCCGGTCAGATAAAGATTCACTGTATAACGGTCCACGCCGGCCTGAGTCGTCAGAACTGTTCCGTTTTCAAGATAATTAAAATGTTTTCCCTCGATCCCATAGGCAAGGATATCCCGGAATTTCCGGTCTGTACTTAAAAGCTCAATATATTTCAGACACTCGATCGCGCGCTCCCTGCTGCAGGCTGCGCTGATGCCGATCATGGAGCCCTGCTCGCTCTGTCTGGACAGGAAGGGACCCTCATAGGAGGGGGTCTTTACATGAAATCCCCAGTAATCAGGATCCGAGTATCCCAGATACCCCTTCCAGGCTACACCGAAGCGCACCGGAATGGATCTGTCGGATGCAGTGGAATCTATCGTCGCGGCATCAGGATGAATGTATCCGGCCTCATACCACCTGTGGAGTGTGCGGAAACGGTCCATCAGCTCCTCACAGTCCCAGATCGCCTCTGCCTGCGGGATATCGGAATCCTGCTCATAAGGGATCACAATGATCCCTCCGGCGATCCTTTCCAGGAAGTTCATATATCCGGCAGGGCCACCCTTTTCCATGGCCAGGGGATATTTGTCCGGATGATCCTCTTTATAGGCCTTAAGATACGGCTCGACAGCTTCAAAACCGTCCAGCCTCTCCGGGATCGCCATTCCCTTCTGTCCTTCGAAATAATCTGCATTAAGCCGGTACATCTGCTCGGCACCCATATCCTTGAGTATGGGTATCCCCATGATCCTTCCATTCACCCTGGCACAGTCCCAGTATTTTCCTATGGATTCATACAGTGCCGGGGTTTCAGACTGGACAAGATCTGTAATATCATAATACATTCCCTTCTCTGCATTCTTATCAAAGGGATTGAGCCATGAACTGGTAATGACCATGTCATAATACTCTCCGGAAGCCATCATCAGATTGATCTTTTCTGTCGGCTGGAATTCCAGATCGACAGTTACCCCGATCTTCTCCCGGGAAACATCATTTGCCGCAGCTATTACTTCCTTCGCATCCAAAGGCGGGCCTGAAGCGGAATATGTGACCCATCGAAGAGGATCCGACTGCTTCCCCTGACCGCATCCCGTGAATACAGTCCCGAGAGCTAAGAGGATACAAAGGGATAAGACTCCTCTAATGATATTTTTTCCCCTGCTTCTTTTTTTTATGTTCATCCTTCTCACCCCTTTACTGCTCCGATCGTCATACCGTTCTTCAGAAAACGATGGAAGAAAGGGAAAATGATCAGGATCGGGAGGATCGCCATTACCACAAGTACCATCCGGACGGTCACCGCAGGCGGTGTATAGACCTGCATGCCGGAGATATACTGCGCATCGTTTGCCAGTGTATCGATACTCCTCTGCATATTTACAAGGACATATTGCAGCGGAAACAGCTCCGTATGGTTGCTGTCAAGATAGAGCAGTGAAGGATACCAGCTGTTCCAGTATGCAAAGATCTGAAACAGCGCCACTGTCATGGTAACAGGGCGTGAGACCGGCAGGACGATCCTCCAGAAGATCTGCAGCTGTCTGCCGCCGTCTACCATGGCTGCCTCTATCATGGCCTCCGGTACAGCCGTCTGGAAGTAATTCCGCAGGATCATGATATACCAGGTGGAACAAAGTCCCGGAAGGATCAGGGCAAGATAGGTATTTTGCAGATGAAGTATCTGGGTATTGACCATATAGGTTGACACCAGCCCGCCTGAAAAAAGCATGGGTATGATCAGAAAGATCATGATCCCGTTTCTGTAACGAAAGTTCTTTCTGGACAGAGCATAGGATATGGGGCACATGATCAGCAGTCCGAGCGTGGTTCCCACTGCCGTGATAAGAAAGGAATTGAAAACGGCTCTCGCAAGATACATTCCGGAATGCGCCAGATAGCGCCAGGCGTCCAGAGAAAAGGAATCGGGGAAAAAGCTGTATCCATTATTCACCACGCTCTGTTCCGAGGATACAGAGACGATCAGTACCAGCAGAACCGGGAGAGACACCAACAGGATCAAAAGCACTAACAGCAGGCTTACGATCAGGTTTGTTTTTTTTGAAAATGCGCTTTTCTGTTCTGCGGTCAGTTCCTCTTCAGCAGAGAAAGGTAACATTCACTTAGTCTCCTATCGAGTTGATCGTATCCTGTACTATTCTTTCCGTATCCGCGCCGGCAATATCCAGGCCCAAAGCCCTGATAAGACGGACATTCTGTATCCCGTAAAAGCCCTGTGCCAGCGACTTTACATATCCAAAGCCATACTCCTCCGGGAAATAATTCCCCCCTGCAGTCGTAACGTAATAAAGATCCGTTGCACTGCAAAGCCCCTTCGGGATACCCTCATTCGTGTAATAAAAAGTGATCCCTGTTACATTTATCTGTTCAAAATACTGTTTGAGTGATGCCGGAAATGACAGATCCCAGAATGGAGCAGCTATTACTATCTTATCTGCTTCGGAAAACTGTCTTGCCAGATTGAACATCGGATCACCAAAATCACTTCCCGCGATCAGCTCATCCCTGTGTTTCAGGAAGGCCTCATCTGTGACTGGGAAGTCTGTTTCAGATAAGTTCAGCTCTTTAACCGGTCCTGACAGTCTCTGAAGAAGCGAATCCGCTATTCTTTTTGTCCGTGATTCTTTACGCACACATGCATTTACGAATAAAATCATTTAATCTCCTCCGCTGCATCCTTTTCCGCCTCGGCATCCTCACTACCATCCATCTGCAAGAGGGAAGACCGCCGCCTCCGCGTCGGGAAATACAACTGCTTTCAGCAATCTGTCATTCTGTAGTACAGACTCCGTGATCGCACTTTGCACGGCCATTATATTCCTTATTTTTGATCATCTCTTCCATTGTATGCCATCCGAGCACAGCGCATTTGACTCTGGCAGGCATATGCGAGATGTCCTTCAGCACTGATGCCTCGTCAAGATCATCAAGATCATCCTCTGTAGCCCTGCCGTGTATCATCCCCATGAATTTACCGCAAAGCTCCAGGGCTCTCTCCTCTGATTCGCCTATGATAAGATCCAGCATTATGTCAACCGAAGCCTGGGATATCGCGCACCCGGATCCGCTGAAGGCTCCATCCACTATCGTACCATCCTCTCCCACCTTCAGTTCCAGATATATATCGTCACCGCAGGTCGGATTCCTGCCCTCAAGTCTTATTGTCGGATCACTGAGATTTCCCCTGTGCGAGGGTCTCAGATTATGCTCATTCAGTATGTCCCCATATATGGACTCCAATCCCATCGGAAGCCTCCCTTTCTAAAGCCATGCTCCTTTATTATAAAGCCTCAAAACTACTGTCGGATCACGGCACAATACGTAAATAATTCTATTACACTATGTTCTCCGCGTCAAAAACTCAGCTTCTTTTCCGCACCTACAGCCCCTACAGCCCCTACAGCCATTTTTTCTTCTTAAAGAAAAGCACGCAGCCTATGGCGATGATAAGGCTTACAGCTATGATCACCGGATAGCCCCATCTCCATTCCAGCTCCGGCATGTATTGAAAATTCATACCGTACCACCCCACGATCAGGGTGAGCGGCATAAAAATAGTAGTAACAACCGTCAATATCGTCATGATCCTGTTCTGTCTGATATCCAGCTGCGCCTTATACTGGTCCCTCAGCTGCATCGTATAATCGCTTAAGAAAGTCGAAGTATCGTGCAGTCTGGCCATGCGGTTCAAAAACAGCCTGAAATATCTGATATTCTCCTGCTTAAAGAAGCTGTTTTCATTCTCCTCCAGTTCCTGCCCCAGATCTATGAGCTGCTCGTAATGGATGCGAAGATTACGGATATCGCTCCTTATAGTATTTAACCGGACAGACGGAAAATCAGCCTCTTCATCCATGATGCTCTTGTACATGGAATTCATCTCGCTCTCATACCTTTCCATGAGCCTCAGGTCATCTATCACTATATGATCCAGAAAATCGTATATAAATCTTTCAAGGCTCGGGAATTTCCATTTCTTTACGCGCTGGATATTTTCGATCAATTCCAGTGCTTTTCCGCTGTCATCTATAAACACGATCCCCTTCTCATCAAGAGCAAAGGCAAACTTGCTGTCCTCTCCCGAAAGATCCTTCCTGTCCGGTATGGAAAAAGACCCCGTCAGGGAATCATAATTCACTTCAGCCTTCGTCGTGTAGATTTCTGACATATCAGCGTCAATATCTATTCCCATTTCAAAACTGTCCCGATCCTGTTTCCATTCATCAGAGGATACTACAGCAACATATTGCTTATCCGAAACCACTGATTCCTCTCTGTTGATCTCCCTCAGCGTTTCTTCGATCAAATAAAACATTCAGCTCCCCCCCTAATCGTATCGAATTGCTATCATTATACACGAAATAATTCTTTTATCATCTTTCGGGTTCCCAGGATATCAAAAGGGGATTCACTGCTTTCATACGTAATGATCAGGTTTTTCCCGGGAAATATTCCGTTATTCCTGTACTCATCCAGCTTATGCAGGCATTTGTTGCGATATCCTTCGTCATCCAAAAGGCCGAAATGCTCAAGGTAGATTTCTTCTCTGGTTTTTATTTTCAACATTGTAAAATCCGGGTATCTGACCCTTCCTTTGTTTAGCATCAACGCCTTCTCGTAATGATAAGGTATCCCCAATTCCAGGAACATATCTGCCAATATTGCTTCCGTTTTAGATCTGACCTTCTCTCCGTTCCGTGTATCATAGATCTTTCCCTCCGGCATAAAAGGATTGGATCTGAATACCTGATCTTTCCATTGTTTTTCGTATAGTTCATCCGTCAGGATATATGGTACCACCAGTCTTTGTCTGCGCGGATCAAGCTGACGATAGACCATATCTGTATTCTTCTGCAAAAGCGATCGGATACTGAACTCCAAGATACGAATTTCATCCCGGGCCGTCTTAAGAAAGCTTTCGTTATAGTCTTTTTGCGCCAGTCGCTTTGCCAGCTCGATGTTTTCCGCCCTGATATAAGTTCCCGAATAATCCTTTGGTGCCGCGGGCGATATTGACCTCTCTGCCGGCGGGATTACATGGTAATAGCGGACCTGTTTTCCACTCTGTGATACTCGCATACGGCCTTCCGGGAAGTGTAATGCGTCATTTTCCGCGGAAGCGACAGCTTTCTTTACGATATTCACTCGTTGTTTCAAGGATTCGATATACTCATCCAATTCATATCTCCTCTCTGTGATGTGATCAGGGGTATGCTTATGTCGATTTATGACCCAACAAGCGGGCTCATACAGCTCTGGGTCATTGAATGGTCGGATTTTGCAGCCGTTGCTGCTCTAATTGATGTCGATTTATGACCCAACGAACGAGCTCATGTAGCTCTGGGTCATTGAATGGTCGGATTTGCAGTCGTTGCTGCTCTAATTGATGTCAATTCTATGACCCAACGAACGAGCTTAGATAGCTCCGGGTCATAGTATGGTCAAAATAGTATGGTCAAAATTGAGTCCGATTACGTCATTATATCACGAAGCTGATATTTGTCCAGGTCGACTCTGCCGTCAACCACCTCGATCCCTTCTGCCTGCAAAAGCTCGCCCTGCTTCCATGCACCGCCGAAAGCAAACTCTCCGGCGAGCTCTCCCCTGGCATTCACAACTCTATAACAGGGAATTCCGTCAGGATCAGGATTTTTATGCAGGGCATTCCCTACTGCCCTTGCCATTTTCCGGTTGCCTGCCATCTCTGCTATCTGCGCATAAGTAGCCACATGACCATACGGTATCCGTTTTACCGCTTCGTATATTCTTTTTGTCGGGCTGTCCGATATCAGGTCATAACTCTCTGCTATCATTGCCTTGATATCATTATCAGGTATGCTGCCATCCAGGATGACCGTGTTCCAATACAGCTTGTTTTGGTGGTATCCCGGGATAACCGACTTGTAGATATCACGCCAGAAAAATGCCCTATCCGGATCTGATTTTACATTCAGGTTCACATATCCGTTCTTCTCATATATCCATAGAAACGCCTTCTTGTTGCCTCTGTACCTGACAAGCTGCCAGTTATCATCTCGAAACGGCGCGTCCTGATATGTATCCGGAAATGACAGCCCATATTTCAATGCCTGCTCTCTTGTTTTCATCTCTACACACCGATATACCTCCCGGTACCTCCTTTTCCCATGCTCTGTCTGATCAGAACTCATCTGTTCGCTGCGATGACCGTAATAAAAACTGCCATGATCGCGCCCATCACACCCAGGGCATAGATAACGATCTCAATTATCCCCAGTACGAAGAATTTGCGGGACGCTGTCTGTCCTTCTTTTTTTGCCCTGGAGGCAAATACTGTCCCGACAACAGACATTACCATACATGGCAATGCTGTAAAGATCAGACTCAAAGAGGCCAGAAAAACTATCGCGACTGCAGTCACATCGCTCCCTGTAGATAAATAGCTTATTGTAAGCGGAACAAAACATACAGCATTGACTGCGAAAACTATGATCGGTATCAATATAAGGATTTTTGCTCTTTTATGATATTTATTATCCA
>CAMUZQ010000062.1 GCA_947165275.1 uncultured Lachnospiraceae bacterium
AAGAAACACATGACCACCTCCAAGCCAAAAACACAATCGCAATAAAGTATAGGTTATGAAACATGCAAAGGAAGCATGTTTCATAACCTATAGAATTTGAAACACATCAAGGAAATATGTGTCAGAACCTTTATTTTAGCATATCAGCACCTGAACTGACACTTGAGATCCCTGCCTCACAAAAGGCTCTTTAATACCGAGAAAAGCTCATCAGGTTCGACCGGTTTGGTAAGATGAGCATTCATTCCTGCAGCAAAGGACTGTCTTATATCCTCATCCAGGGCATTGGCCGTAAGGGCTATGATGGGGACAGTTGCAGCATCGGCTCGGTCCATCGCGCGGATCTGACGCGCCGCCTCAAGTCCGTTCATCTTCGGCATGCGGATGTCCATGAGTATCGCATCATATGTGCCGGGATCGCTCTTTTCGAACAATTCCACGGCTTCTCCTCCGTCCGGGACACAGTCAGTCTTAATGTCATTCATCGCGAGCAGCTTCTCCATGATGCTGGAGTTTATAGCCATATCCTCTGCAAGGAGCATCCTTCTGCCGCTCAAAGGTGCTGCTTTTCGTGATTTATGCGATCTGTCAGATCCTGTCCTCCTGTCTGCCAGGATCTTACCGAGCTCTTCCCTTATATTTCCCGTAAACATCGGCTTTGCCAGGAATCCGTCAACTCCGGCATTAAATGCTTCCTCCATAACCTCATACCAGTTGTATGTGGTGAGAACGATGGTAATATCGTCCCAGTCGCTATTCCCCCTTATGCGTTTCGTAAGCTCGATGCCATCCATTTCCGGCATTTTCCAGTCGATGAGCATCAGATTGAACGGCGGCTTGTTTCCGGAGATATTTGCAAGCATGGCCAATGCATCTTTGCCGTTTTGGACATATTCGGATCCTATCCCGATATGCCGTAGTATCATCGAAGCGTGTTCACAGGCGGTGATATCATCATCCACGATAAGAGCACGAAGGTCTGCAGGATCAAAGGAATACCTTCCGGTCTCCTTCCCTCCGCATACTCCCAATGGTATACAGACAGTGAAGGCTGATCCCCTCCCCTTCTCAGAGTCCACTTCTATCCTTCCACCCATCATATCTGTGATGTTTTTGGAAATGGCAAGTCCGAGGCCGGTATTGCCCGGGCGGATCACGTCGCCCTCCGTCCCCTTCGCAAAGGGCTCGAAAAGCTCCGGCAGATTCCCGGATGCTATGCCGCTGCCGCTGTCTGAGATCACAAAGCAGATATTTACCCTGTCATCCTTACGTGCCTCCTCCTTTACGGAAAAAGAAACCCTGCCTCCGGAAGGAGTATACTGGACCGCATTTTCCAGGATATTAAAGAGTACCTGCTTGAGCTTCAGGTCATCCCCTATATAATGATCGTCGATGTGGCCGATCACTCTGCAGTCATAAACAATATCCTTATCTTCGCACTTTGATTCGGTCACCGTGTTTATCTGCTCAAGCATGCTGCCAAAGGAGAACTCCTCATCCCTGAGCTTCATATTTCCTGATTCTATAAGACTCATCTCCAGGATATCATTGATCAGGGAGATCAGCTGTCTTGCGCTGGTACCGATCTGTGTGACGATCTCTCTGGTATCATCGTCAAGGTCCGGCTTGCGAAGCGCAAGATTGTAAAGACCTACAATATCATTCATCGGAATGCGGATCTTATGGCTCATATTTGACAGAAAAGCCGTCTTTGCCAGATTTGCGCGCTCCGCTTCCTCCAAAGCTCTTGTAAGCATCTGTCTGCGCTCCTCCTCGACGACCTGAAGAGAAACTCTGGAGGACTCATCAGTATTCTCAGAATTCTGCAGTATCTCGTCCAGGATATCCTTAAGAGAGCGGTAATCGGCCAAAAGCTCAGGTATACCCTTTGAAAGTGCCGCCATATCCCCATCCTTCGCGGCAAACTCCATGGCCTTTGCCTTTTCAGACAGATCGCAGGCTCCTATGGCTGCCGAGGTGCTCTTTAATGAATGGACATTTATTGCCAGATTTTCAAGATCTCCCTCCCTCAGGTTACTTTCGATCTGCTGTGCCTTGACATTGATCGACATGGCATAGGTCTCTATTGCAAATAAATAATCCTCGGCATCACCGCAGTATTCGATACCCTTTTCGGGATCGAGCTCCGGATGCTTAAAAATGATATCGGGGAGCTTTGAGAGCTCGTCATCATCTTCCTCCTCTCTGCCATCATTTAAGATCACGGAATCCTGGGGCAGATATTTGATCATCATGCGCTCCATAGCATCGATATTGACCGGCTTTGAGAGATAATCTGTAAAGCCTGCCCGCATCATCTTCTCCTTGTCACCTGCGACTGCGCTGGCGGTAAGTGATATCACCGGAGTCTTCTCAAATTTCTCAGGAAAATTCTTTTTCAGCATTTCCAGAGTCTCGATACCGTTCATCTGAGGCATCCTGTAATCCAGAAAGACGAGATCGTAGTGTTCCCGGCCGAATTTTTCTATGCACTCGGCTCCGCTGGTCGCCACATCTATATGCATTCTGGTGCGCTTCAGAAGACCTGCGACGACCTGCAGATTCATGGGAGTGTCGTCGACGACAAGAAGCCTCATCCCCGGCGCGGTAAAAAGCGAATGCCTGCTCCGGTTATAATCGGTTTCATTCGAATGGGGCTCAGGGCTGAACTCCCCTATCTGTGTCCGGTCTGAGACCTTCTGGGTCAGTACAAAAGAAAATCTGGATCCGTTTTCATAACGGCTTTCCACCTTCAGTTCGCTGTCCATTATGGAAAGGAGCTGTCTTGTGATGGCAAGTCCAAGTCCCGTCCCCTCGATGCTCCGGGTCTTTTTAAGATCAAGCCGGTCAAAGGGCTCGAAAAGACGCTCCATATCCTCTTCTCTTATGCCTATCCCGGTGTCCGTGACGGACACCTCATAGCTTACGGAATCCTCCCGGCTTTCCTTAAGGCAGATATCAAACTCCACAGATCCCTTCTCGGTATACTTCACCGCATTGGTAAGGAGGTTTGTGATGATCTGCTTTATCCTGATCTCATCGCCGAAAAGACGGGCGGGAAGCTTCGGATCCACCCTGAAGCTCAATGTCAGGCCCTTTGCCTCTGCACGAAACTGCACCAGATTATAGAGATCCACTATCATGGACGTGAGAGAATATTCCTCATTTTCCAGGGTCATCTTTCCCGTCTCTATCTTGGAGAAATCAAGTATATCGCTGATTATGCCAAGCAGGCTGACACCGGCTTTCCTTATATTTTCGGAATATTCAAGTATCGCGGAGTTATCGGTCTCACGCTGTATCATCTCATTCATTCCGAGAATGGCGGTGATAGGGGTTCTTATCTCATGGCTCATATTGGACAGGAATGCGCTCTTGGAGCTGTTGGCCTGCTCCGCCTGCTCCAGTGCATAGGCGAGGTTTCGCGCCTTCTCCTTCTCCTCTTCCGCCATTCTGTTCTCGGTAATATCCTCAATAAATACGTAATATACTTCTCCGTAGCCCGGGAGGGTCGCAAAATGCCCGTAATCGTCCACCCATCTGACGGCTCCGTCCTTCCTGATGATCCGGTACACTACGTAATCCATGCTTCTTCTGTTGGAAGGCTGTGATATCTGCTCGTTTATTGAGTTCTGGATCTTTTCATAATCCTCCGGGTGCACCATTCCTTTGAAGCTGTTGCCGGTCAGCTCCCGGAATTCCTTCACAGTGCCGCAGCCGTAGATATCGCAGGTCGACTGGTTCACGTACAAAAGCTCCATGGTCTCATCTGCCCTGTAAATGAAAAAGCCTCCCGGCATCTGCTCCGCAAGCCACTCCGCCGCAGACATCCCCTCTTTGGAAGGAATGGTATTCATTATAGCGTCGCTTATGATCCTGTTCCTCTGCATGTCTCTACCTCTTTCAGGAAGTCATTTTTTGATGTTTTATTATACTCTGAAGATAATATCATTGTCATCCCGTTCAATGCTGCAAAATGACATCGATCCCCGGCATGCTGCCGCCAGACTGCGGCAGCTTAAGCCCTCTGGCTTAGATTTGATCTTAATGGTAAAATATACTGGTTATACTTAATAATTGCCGCAGGCAATTGTTTGGTATGACCGCATATACCGCGGAGCATTTTTTTACCGGCAGCTGATTTTGGCCGCAGGTATATAAGAGTGTGTCGTATGATTTTATGGAGGCTTTGATCGATAATGAAGGAACATGGCATAATCAACAGGACCATGCATTTCCTTGTTCATAATGGTTTTTTGTTTACTGTAGGAGTAATGGGGCTTGTACACATCGCTCTTCTTTTCATCATGTGGGCATCCGGTATCACTCCTCTGGTGCAGCTTAATATTCTCAGTATCGTGGTTTATATATTCTGCGTCATCCTGTGCAGGACCGGATACATCATGCCGGTATATATCAGCATACTGATGGAGGTCACGGTCTATACCGTCATCTCAACCTACTATCTCGGATTTCGCTGCGGCACCTACTGCTTTCTTTTTTCCATAGTTCCCATAATCATTTATTTTGGGACCTTCCTTTTTGAAGGCCTTAAAAGATGGACAGTGGTCCTTGCGCTTGTATTGAATTTTGCGACATTCGTTACCCTGTATCTGCTTTTTTCCGATGCAAGGCCGGTTTATGAGATGACCCCTGCGGCAAGGAGTGTCCTTGTCATCTTCTCTTCGTTTGTAATGGTATTTTCAACCATCTTTTATAATACCGTCTATATATATACCAGCGAGATGGAGGTCGGGAAGCTTGAAAAAAGGAATGAGCAGCTTTCCGCCGATGCAAGGGAGGATGCCCTGACGACTCTTCTGAACCGCCGCGGATTTCTGCCGCTGATCGATGAGCTTATGAAGTCCGGGGATGAAGTCCATTTCTGCATCGCCTTCTGTGATATTGACAATTTCAAAAGAATAAACGATTCCTACGGTCATGATGCAGGAGACGAAGTGCTGAGGCATATTACCCATATGATAAAAAAAGAGATGAACGGATGCGATATATGCAGATGGGGCGGTGAAGAGATCATCATCCTTATGCGGGATCATGATATGGCTGTCGCAAAGGTAAAGATGGAATACCTGCGGAGAAGCATAGAATACAGTCCCACTGTCTTCTTTAATCACAGGATCTTCACCACGCTGACGATAGGTCTGGAGGAATACTCCTCCGTCTACAGCGATCCGGAGGAGATCATAAAAACGGCTGATGACCGTATGTATTACGGCAAACAGAACGGAAAGAACGTATTGATTTATGAAACGCCAAAACGCAGCCCTAATCCGGAGGATTCCGGATCATACGCTGCTGAAGGCCAGGAGGTATATTAATGAACTGGGTAGCTGTAGTAGATGATGAGGTTTTCAACAGGAAAACCATATGCCGCATCCTTAAAAAAAATGATTATATAGTGACTGCACTGGAATCAGGACAGGAGCTTCTGGATTTTCTCTTTGTAAAAGGAAATGTGCCTGACCTGATCCTGCTGGATATAATGATGCCCGATATGGACGGCTTCGAGATACTTAAGAGGCTTCAGACAAACCAGTCCGGCGGACACAGGATCCCCGTTGTCTTTCTGACAGGAGACTCCGGCGATGAGACCGAGATGAAGGGGCTTAAGCTTGGAGCTGAGGATTTTATCAGAAAGCCCATATTCCCCGATGTTCTTATGCACCGCGTCGACCGTATAATAGAGCTTGACCGTACCCACAGATCCATGGCCCGGGAGATTGAGGCGCGCTCAGCCGAGTGCGAAAGTCTGTCCCGACATGTGGTACAGACTCTGGCGGCGGCCATAGATGCCAAGGATACCTATACAAACGGCCATTCGGACAGGGTGGCGGAATATTCCCGGGAGATCGCCAAGCGATACGGATATACCGAGAAGGAACAGGATGATATCTACATGATGGGACTGCTGCATGATGTGGGGAAGATCGGCGTTCCGGATGAGATCATCAATAAAAAAGGTAAGCTTACCGATGAGGAATATGCAGCGATAAAGGTTCACCCTGAGATCGGTGACAGGATACTGAAAAAGGTCAAGGAGATGCCCAAGCTCTCGATCGGGGCAAGATGGCATCATGAGAGATATGACGGCACGGGTTATCCTGACGGCCTCAAGGGGGACGAGATACTGGAGGAGGCCAGGATTATAGCCGTGGCCGATGCCTATGACGCCATGACAAGCCACAGAAGCTACAGGGACATCCTTCCCCAGGCGGTGGTACGGGAAGAGATAGCAAAGGGCAAGGGCACCCAGTTTGATCCGGTATTTGCGGATATCATGCTTCGGATGATAGATGAGGATAAGGAGTATATGATGCATGAAAACTGAAAAAGACCATAAGATCAACTTAATCTCCATCTCCGCCGCAGGCTGTCTCATCGTTGCGGTCATAATGATAATAGGAACCTTCGTTCTGGGCAGATTTGCAGACAGGGATACCAAGGCTGCTGTCCGCAATGTCAGCCTCCTTTATCTCAACGAGCTGGCAGGACGCAGAGAACAGGTTGTGTCCTCCATACTTGATGACTATATCAGGGATATGGATGTGGCAGTCGGCATGCTGACCTCCGATGACCTCTCCAGCAGGGAGAAGCTCCAGGAATATCAGTTCAGGATGAAGCAGCTGTATGATCTGGATAAATTCGCCTTCATCGATACCGAAGGGACCATCTATACCTCAAGGGGAACGAGGTCCGACATAGACCAGTATTCCATAGACTACAATGATCTCACAGAACCGGAGATCTCCGTCAAGAACCTCTACAGCAACGACAAGAAGGTTGTGATCGCCATCCCCGTTGACAATCTTTCGCTGGAGGATCATATTCTTACCGTATGCTTCATGGAGATCTATATGGATAATCTCCTGCGCAATGTCTCCATCCAGTCCAATAACAACACGACCTTCTGCAATATATATACAAAAGACGGCGTCGCGCTGACAGACATGGTCCTTGGCGGACTGGCAAGTGAGGACAATCTCCTGAGGGCCATGGAAAATGCCGAGTATGAAAAGGGCTATTCATATGATAAGCTGATACAGGACTTTAATGGCAGCAAAAGCGGAGAGGTTTCCTTTTCCTACAGCGGTATCAGTGAAACGCTCTACTATGTGCCCGTGAGAGGTACAGAATGGATGCTCACTTATCTTATACGGGAGAGCATAATCGGAGAACAGATCAATTCTATATCCGACTCCATAATCATCCGGAGCGTCATACAGTCCGTGCTGACAGCGCTGGTGCTCATCATAATGTTCTCGCTCCTTTTCATACAGCAGAGGAAGGCTGCCAGAGAAGCGATCGATCATGAGGTCTCCGAAACGGAAAACCGCGTCAGGCAGCAGGAGCTTGAGGAACAGCTGGCCATGCAGGAGGAGCTCGCCTCCAAGAGCGAGGAGCTCGCAAAAGCCCTGCAGGATGCTGAGGATGCAAATCGCGCCAAATCATGGTTCATTTCCAATATGTCCCATGAGATAAGGACTCCCATCACTGCTATCCTCGGCATGAATGAAATGATCCGCCGCGAATGCGACAATGAAAACATCCTGTCCTATTCGGACAATATAAGCGCCGCCGGCGAGAGCCTTCTCGGCATCATAAGCGATATCCTCGATTTCTCCAAGATCGAAGCAGGCCGGATGGAGCTTACGATCGACAGATATTCCACGAAGACAATGATCAGTGATCTGTACAATCTGGTCCGTTTCAAGGCGGAATCCAAGGGCCTGACACTTATTTTCAATACAGACAGGCGCATACCAAAGGAATTGACGGGAGACGAGCTCAGGATAAAGCAGATAATAACCAACCTGCTGACCAATGCTGTTAAATACACGGAAAAGGGTGAAATACATCTGGATATCCAATGCATGGAAAAGGATGCCGCAAAAAACCGTGTTCTGCTTCTTGTTTCGGTCTCCGATACTGGTATCGGGATCAGGGCAGAGGAAATGGAAAAGCTCTTTGTTCCCTTTGACAGACTGGATGTATCCAGGAACCGCAGCATAGAGGGAGCCGGTCTGGGACTGTCGATCAGCAGACAGCTGCTCCATATGATGGAATCGGAGCTGAAGGTTGAGAGCATATATGAAAAGGGCTCAAGGTTCTATTTCAGCATCTGGCAGGATATAGCAGATCCTGCTGAGATAGGTGATCTAAATCCGGCAGGAGCATCACGCCCCGCAAGGCATGATGATACAGAGAGGGATTATTTTACCGCTCCCGGAAAACGGATCCTGGTAGTGGATGATATGCCTATGAATCTTCAGGTGCTGACGGGACTGCTCAAGCGCACTGAAATGATAATAAAGACGGCCTCGGGAGGCGAGGAATGCATACGCATATTTGGAGAGGACAATTTTGATATTGTTTTTCTTGACTACCGCATGCCGGGCATGGACGGCATAGAGACCCTTCGCAGGCTCAGGGAGGTCTACCCGGAAAAGGCCGCAGGGACGCCGATCATAGCTCTTACAGCCAGCGCAATCCTGGGCGACAAGGAAAAGCTTATCAAAGAGGGCTTCACCGACTATCTTTCCAAACCGGTGGTCATACCCGAAATGGAGGAGATAATGAGCCGCTATCTCGGAGACCTTTCAAAGCCGGACAAAGGCCGCGTATCAGAGGCTGCCCCGTCTGAGGCCCCCGTCGAGCCGCCCATTGAGGCGCCCATTGAGATACCTCAGAGCATCCTCGACATAAGCGCGCTCGATCCCGAAAGAGGGCTTGAATACTGCGGGGATGCTGAGGATTATCTTTTTGCTCTCCAGACCTATGCAGAATCAGTTGAGGATAAGGCTTCATCTCTTGAGGACAGCCTCAGGGAGGACCGGATCGATGATTATACTCTCCTTGCTCATTCACTTAAGAGCATGTCGAAGTCAATAGGGGCCATGGGACTTTATGAAAAGGCCAAATTACTGGAGCATTTCGGCCATGAAGGCAAAAAAGACGAGCTGAAGGCTGATACGGAAATATTTGTAAAAGAATACAGAGAGCTTGGGGCCAGGCTCAGGGAAGGACTCTGCGATATATCCTTATGATCTCCACTTTTTTCTGATCGTAAGGATATTCCTGCCCTCATCATACAGGTAGGTCATCTCATCCATGCTTTTTTTTACGATATATATTCCCAGTCCGCCGACAGAGCGTTCTTTTTCCGGTAGCGTGATGTCCGGATCCGCTCTTTTCAGAGGATCGAACTCGACTCCCTCATCAATAAAAGTGACAGTGACTCCTTCATCGATCCCGATCTGTATCCTGACAGGACCGGGACTCCCGCCGTAAGCATAGTCCGATATGTTGACAAAGATCTCCTCTACTGCAATATCGATCTCATACCGAGTATCGATATCACACCCGGCTGACTCCAGCTCCTCATCCAGGACCCTGAGTATCTCCGTGAGGTTTTCATCTATTGACTCCAATACCAGCTCTCTCATATCATCTTTAGGAAAAAGCATGCTCCAATACTTTGAATTTCATTCCGCAATAGAAGGAAATGACCTGTTTTTACCGATTTTATCATATGAATACGGCTTTATTCAAGGTCATCCCCGGCCGGAGCAGCTAACGGGATATCCGTCTGATAAAAAGGGAAACATCCGTATTTGATTGAAATATGTCTTTTGGCATATAATTATTAGGATACTTACTTTTGCACACAGGAATATATACAGTAATAATGAAAGAAAAGCTGAAATATCTGCACGCTGCCGTCCGGTCAAGTCTTACACTTAACATCATAGGACCAATAGTTCTGGCAGTGCTTTCAATGGGTGTCCTTGTGGGAGAAGCCGGTATCCTGAGCCATACCTTTTCCTTCAGGAAACAGCATGCCGAAAGCACCTACAATATAGCTGACACAGTCAACATGTTTGTGAACGGGGATCATCTTGAGGATTATCTTGAGGGAAGGGATATGGATGAATACCGGCAGGCAAAGGAAAACCTCTCGGAATACTGCCACAGGATAGGTGTTTCCATAATCTATGTCATTATGGTTGACAGAAGCGATTACAAAACCTTCACCTGCATCTTTGATGTTTTGAACAACGAACTTGACAATTCATCCTATACCGAATGGGAACCCGGCACTATCCGCCCCTCATCCTCCGAGGAGTATTCAGATAAATACAGACGTATCTACGAAGGGGAGCTGGAGCATGGTACTATCTATCAGCTGAACCCTGATGACGGGGTTAATCCCTACATCACTACTCTTGTCCCCGTAAGGGGCTCCGACGGGGAGGTGACAGGGATAATATGCGTACAGCGCCCTATCAGCGAATTAAAGAATAATCTGAGCCCCTATATGCTCGGAGTTATCTTTATCACCATCGTGCTCGCGTCGATCACATCACTTCATACCACACGCTTTATCCGGAAGAAATTTCTCATTCCTCTGACCCGGATAGCCGAAGAAGCTGTCCGCTTTGCCGGCAACAGAAGCCTGGCAAAGCCTCTCGGAAATGTCAGCCAGTTCAAGGAGCTCTCCGTACTGGCTCTTTCGATAGACACAATGGAAAAGGATATTGTCGATTACATGGAGGACCTCACCGAAGTCACTGCAGAGAAGGAGCGGATAAAGACAGAGCTTTCTCTGGCAGCCGGTATACAGATGGATATGCTTCCCGGCAGCTGGCCCGCATTTCCGGAACGTGAAGACTTTGATATCTATGCTGTCATGAATACGGCAAAGGAGGTCGGCGGTGACTTCTATGACTTCTTTTTGATCGATGACGATCATCTCTATATATCTATTGCCGATGTCTCAGGCAAGGGTATACCTGCCTCTCTTTTCATGATGGCCTCCAAGATCATCCTTTCCGACCATGCTGTTATGGGCAAGTCTCCTTCCATGGTAATAAGAGACAGCAACAATGCGATCTGCGCAAACAACCGTGAGATGATGTTCGTGACTGCATGGGCAGGCATACTTGAGTTATCCACCGGTATATTAAGATTCGTGAATGCCGGACACAAGCCGCCTGTTTTAAGGCAGGGCTCCGGTAAATACACCCTGGCTGAGACAGATTCAAATCTGTGTCTCGGGGTAATGGAGGATATGGACTATCAGGAGTCTGAGATCAGGCTTGAACCGGGCTCTGTGCTTTTTCTCTTCACAGACGGGCTTGAGGATGCCACATCTTCAGACGGGAAAATGTTCGGCACCGAAAGGGTCATTTCAGTTCTTAATGAAACAGACAGCGATGATCCGCTCCGGATCACGAAGGCTGTCAGTGAGGCTGTTGACATTTTTGTGGACGGTGCAGAGCAGTTCGATGATCTCACGATGCTGTGCGTATCCTATCATCCGTAAATGAGAACTGCTACATTAAAGCTGCTCCATGCCGTAGATGCCCATCCTGACCGGCAGCACCATCATATGAAAGTCGATTGCTTCGTGCAGAGCCTGTCAAAATTCTCCTCCAGCAGGATCGCGATGTCATATGGTCCGGCCTCTCCGGCATTCTCTATCAGCTCCTCAAAGGAGAGCAGGGTTTCATGAGCTCCTGATGCGAGCTCATCTATGCTGTCTTTATCCTTAACATAGTTTTCAAGCCTCCCGCCGGTGTATCTGCCGTCTTCTATTCCCAGAAATGTTTCTTCCATATGAATGTCAAATCTGCCTAAGGCCGCATATATTCCCACCGCATCCGCGACAAGCTCATCCCATACCGCGTTTATCTTCTCCTTATACAGTCTCCGGCATATGAAATGCGTACATTCATGATATTTCCTTATCGTATGTGAGAGCCTTATCCATTCTGACTCCTCCATTCCGAGCTTTTCAGCGGGTATGGCGCTGTAAGGCCCCACGCTCAATACTATGAGTACCTCCTTGAAGTTATTCCTGTCCGAGGTAAACCGGGCAAACTCACTGTCCCAGTCGGGCTCACTGACCCCCTTCGCCTTCTCTTCATTTATGAATTCCCTTTTGCGGGCATGTATCTTATTCCAGTTTATCACTCCGTCAAGTATTGACGCCCCCTGTGTTGCAGGTATCTCCTTTATCACGCATTTATTGGTCAGGATATTAAGGAGCATCTCGAAGTCTCTCCGGTCTGCCAGCTTAACTGTAAGCACCTCTCCCGCGGGTGTGGTCTCATATACGAGCTCATCCTCCCCGCTTCCGTAAAAATGCGACAGAGATCTGTCCTCAGGCGGCATCCCGCAGAGAGCAACGGCCTGATATTCTTCACTCAGTTTTTCCGAATAAGGGGAAAGATACAGTTTGCTGTATCTTTCAGCAAGTGTTGGAATAACCTCCCGTCCTGTTACGTTCTTCATCCATACCTCCGATCACTGATCATATCAGGAGCTGAACCGATTATAATTCTTTTTCAGGATTTAGAAAAGCATCATTGATCCGTAATCACTTTACTATTCCGCAAATCTGATTTATATTAATGGTATCGGGCGCAGCAGAACTTTACTGCATTAAATCCGTGAAAAAATTCAAGCAGGAACGGGATATGACCATAACGAAGAAATGGGATGATACCGGCCAGATCATTTATATAAAGATTTCTGGAAAGATCGATTCAATATCCAGCAAAGATTTCTTAAATGTTGTTATGGATGGCGCCGGACAATGCAAAAATCTGGATATTGATATGAGCGAGACCAGCTATATGTGCAGCGCAGGGATAAGGGCCATCGTATTAGGAAGCAAAGCATGCTCCGCAAAGGGGGGAAGGTTTGTGATCCGAAACGCCAGTCCTGTAGTAATGAATATCCTAAATGAGGTGGGGCTCACCAGATCCCTTAATTTCGAATGCAGCTGATAGATATATTTCCCACCAATACCAAAGGAAAGCTCAAATACCGGATAGGTCGTGTTTTCCCTTTTGGCGCTACACTCGTCGCATTCGGCGGCATTAATTTCAGCATTTTCTCAATTGAAGCCACAGGCTGTACTCTGGTGCTGTACCATCACGGTCAGAAAAAGCCCTGGATAGAGATCCCCTTTCCGGAGGAATTCCGGATAGGAAATGTATATACGATGCTCGTATACGGCATAGATCAGGAAACAACAGAGTACGGCTACCGCTTTGACGGTCCGAACGATCCGGGAAGAGGTCTCCTCTTTGACAAAAACCGGGTATTGCTTGATCCTTATGCAAAATCGGTCTCAGGCAGGACGGTCTGGGGCAGGATGCCTGATCCTGACGATCCCTTCCCACACAGAGGACAGTTTATCAGAGAGGATTATCTGTGGGAGGGAGACAAGCCTTTGGAGCTGAAGCCATGCGACCTTATAATATATGAGATGCATGTGCGGTCCTTTACAAATCATGAGAGCAGCGGTGTCAAATACAAGGGCACCTTTGCAGGTATCGCTGAAAAGATCCCCTATCTCAAGAAGCTTGGCATAAACTGTATAGAGCTCATGCCCGTATTCGAATTTGACGAGTTTGAGAATCAGAGAGAGGTTAACGGCAAAAGACTCCTTAATTACTGGGGTTATTCCACGATCGATTTTTTTGCGCCCAAGGCCGGTTATTCGGCTGCAGCGCCCTTCGGTATGGAAGCAGACGAGCTGAAGGGCCTTATCAAAAGGCTGCATAAGAACGGTATCGAGGTTGTACTGGATGTGGTCTTCAACCACACCGCAGAGGGAAATGAAAACGGTCCCTGTATCTCCTACAAGGGTATCGATAACCGCACATATTATCTTCTTACTCCCGAAGGTTATTATTATAATTTCAGCGGCTGCGGCAATACAATGAACTGCAACCATCCCGTCGTAAGGAATGTTGTCCTTGACAGTCTCAGATACTGGGTGACCGATTATCATGTGGACGGCTTCCGCTTCGATCTTGCTTCGATACTGTCAAGGGACGAGGACGGCACACCGATGCTCGATCCGCCTCTGCTGGACAGCATAGCCCACGATTCCGTACTGGGCAAATGCCTGCTTATAGCTGAAGCCTGGGATGCAGGCGGCCTGTATCAGGTCGGCAGCTTCCCCTCCTGGAACCGCTGGTCGGAATGGAACGGACGGTATCGTGACTGTGTCCGCCGCTTTATAAAGGGCGGGGCGGAATGTGCGCCGGAGCTTTTCAGACGGATCAAAGGCTCTGATGATATGTATGCAGACCGGAGCGCCGCGGCTGCGATCAATTTCATTACCTGTCATGACGGCTTTACCCTGTATGACCTGGTATCCTACAATACAAAGCATAATGAAGAAAACGGCGAAGACAACCGGGACGGCACCAATGATAATGACAGCTGGAACTGCGGCGCAGAGGGCGAAACCGATGATGAGGAGATAAATGCTATCAGATTCCGTCAGATGAAAAACATGATGACCATCCTTCTCACAAGCCGCGGGGTCCCCATGCTCCTGTCCGGTGATGAGTTCGCCAATACCCAGTGGGGAAATAATAATGCCTACTGCCAGGACAATGAGATCTCCTGGCTTGACTGGACATATCTTGAGAAAAACAGGAGCCTCTTCGACTTTTTATGTAAACTTATTGCCTTTCGTAAAGCCCATCCGGTATTAAAGACAGACCGGTATGACTTCGATGTGAACGGCACCGGATATCCCGAGCTTTCATTCCACGGGACCAATGCCTGGAATATAGACGAGAATTCACCGGGAATGTGTTTTGCATATATGTATGCAGAGGATCATGTAAAATACGGTACAAAAAAGGACTGCTTTATCTACGTCGCTGTAAATGCCCACTGGGAGGAGCACACCTATGAGCTCCCGGTGATACCCGGTGGCTTAAGCTGGAAAACCCGGGCCGATTCCTCCGGAGCCTGCAGGATCCTGGATTCCGCTGCCGTGCTTCCTCCGAGAACCACGCTTTTGCTTGCAGCCGAATGAGCCTTCCGGCTTGAACCCCCCGGATTAAAGATGTAAAATTACATTCATGCTTGTAAAATATCTTATCTTTTGTTTAATATGGCTTTTATCCACTGCATTTCTGACCTTTATGGGGTACGGACTCTATCCCGAAACCCCCATATTTGTCACGGGTGTCATCGCCTGTATCATTTCCTGGATATTATCCTTCATATTCACGGTATTACGCTCTGTAACAAAGGGCGAGATTGACACGCAGAAGCTTGCATCCGGCAATCCGGACTATGAGGCCTACCAGGGTGATGTCGCCAACCACTGCTTCAGCAGCGAGGATATCGGCGGACATCTGTATTTCTTTCCGGAGAGCCTGGTCTTCCACTCGAAGCCGAATAAAGACAAGGTTCAGGTCAAAGACTGGATCCTGCCCTATGACGACATAACAGGAGTAAGACAGGGTCCTGCGATCAATAAGATCCTCATAGAATCCAAAAACGGTACAACCGATGTCTTTGCAGTGCATAATAAGGACAAATGGATCAAAAAGATCAGGTCAAAAATGAAGAATGTACCTGATCCCGCAGCCTCCGGTGATAATGCCGCGCCCCCGGGCGATAAAGCCCCGCCTGAGAGCTGAATAAGGAAGAAACAGATGCGCTCCGATACACTAAAGACCTTCGTAAAAAAGATGCAAAAGCACCGGACTCATGTCCTTATGGCTTTGCCGGCATTCATGATCCTGCTTCTCTTTGATTATATCCCGATGGGCGGGCTGGTGCTTGCATTTAAGGATTTTGATTATGGACAGGGGATCTAGTCCCCCGAATATTAATTAACTGGCACATTCGCTTGTCTGATTGCCCATATGCTGCTTCATCCTCAATCGGCAATGCCCGCATTGCCTCATTCGGCTTCATTGCATATGAACAATCATCCTGCGTGAATGTACCAGAAATTTATTATTCGGTGTACTGGGACAGTGCAGACTCTCCTTCCTGATCAAACCATATTATCTCTTCCATCTACCTTTCCTGCCGGCGTAATATTGTCGATAGTACTACATTTTCACCGCAAACTCCACTGCTTTATGCCTGTCCCGGCCGGCTGCACCATGGTGCATTGTATTTGGCTATTTACCAACTCGTGGTTGATATTTATAAATTTCCGAAGCTTTGATGCCC
>CAMUZQ010000063.1 GCA_947165275.1 uncultured Lachnospiraceae bacterium
GCAAGCATTCTGCGCATTAGTCCAGTTATTTTTCGAACGCTATACTAGTACCGTCAGCAGCCCATGCTTCGCATTCGCCTGACAGTACCTTGCTCCATAATAAATCATTATCAGGATTTATTCTATCACATTGCTCCTGATAAATCCTGCTTTAATAAAAATCAAATTATCCTTATATCCGTAAGCGCGCACTGGTCGCCCGTAAGCGCGGCATACAGCCTGGTCGTACCGTCATTCACCACTGTGGTATTCCTGACATGAACATCCATGTTATCAGTACTGACCACGATCCTGTTTCTCTTTCTCTTTATGACCACCTCACTGTCATAACCCTTTTTATTCTTCTCCTTCCAGAACTCCCAGCCCGGGAAGCCCTCGCCCTTTGATACCTCAAGCCTGTTATCGGAATCCCCGTCAGACTCCCTCTTTTCCCCGTCGAGGCTTATAAGAGCGTATTCACGGTAATCATCCCCGTACACCATGCTGTCTGCCGAATAGAAAATGACGATCAGAGGGCAGTGCCAGACGGTCCGGGCAGAGGGAAGGCTCATCGTATGGAACATGAGCTTCAGGCCGTCATTTATGGGTATTCCCTCTGTTGCATCAGTTCTGTAGCCGTCGATCTGGACATTCGGGATATCTCCCTCGATGCGGTCTATATAGCTTATCTCTTCGGCGATCCTGGGTATATAGCCCTCCTTGATCAGCTCATCGGACTTCCGCACACTGATAGCCCTTATGCGGCAATGCTCTCCCGTAAGTCCTATATAGGCATACCTTGTGCTGTCCGGAAGGGCGGTTATGACCTCTATGCTCCTGCCGTTCCCGTTTATCCTTATCAGGACATGATCCTTGAACCTCACTGCCTCGATATCATAGGCCGCCCACCCTTCACATGCTTCCTTATCAGTCTGACCGACACTTACCTTCATATTTCTGGCTTCTGTACATATCGTATGACCGTCAAACCATATCTCACCGTATTCTATATAGGCAAACTCCTCTATCCTCTTGGCATCATTCTGCATCTTCCCGTCAGCAGAATCAAAAAGAATGATCGCGGGGAAGCATTCATACTGCCGGAAATCCTCATCCTGACAGCATTCCAGATGCAGCTCGAGCACATTATTCGTAAGCTCTATGCCGTCAGTCACGATCTCCCTGTACCCATCAAAATGTATCTCCATTCCCTCAGGATATCCCCTTATCTCATCCTTCTCCTTTTGAGAATAACCGGAACCCACATCTATGAAATGCGCCATGGCCCGGGCGAATTCCGGATCAAACCTGCTGCCGGCTCCGCGGATCAGCTCCTCCCTTGCCTGCTCAATGGAGAGCTCTTCCTCTGAGCCCTCTCCGGTAACCATCACATCATAGGCATCAGCCACAGCTATGATCCTCGCTATCTCAGGGATCTCTCTTCCCTTAAGTCCGTTCGGATATCCTGTACCGTCATATTTCTCATGATGATAATACGCGCCTACACTGAGGGCAGGATACTCGCTTATATTGGAAAGGATCTGATTGCCTATAAGAGTATGATCCTTTATGATCTGCTCCTCCTCCGCGGTAAGTCCGCTCTTCTTTTCCAGAAGCCTGTCCGGGGTGCCTATCTTTCCCACATCATGGAGCAGTGCCGCATAGTAGACCTCTTCGCATTCCTTTTCGCTCTTCCCGCTCAGCTCTGCTATCTTTACGGCATAATGCGCCACTCTGCCGGAATGCCCTCTTGTTGATTCATTCTTTACATCGACAGCATTCACGAGCGCCTTCGTGGTCTCATCAAACAGCTCCTGCATCCTGTCCTGCCCTTCCCTCATATATACAGACTCAAGCCTGTTTGCCCTCTCCAGCTTGTCATTGGCATCGACGATCTCAAAGATGTATACCACTACAGTAAAGCCGACCATAGAAATGTTTACAAGCGAAACACCGTACATGAAAAGCTGCAGTACGGATGCGATAAGAGGGATGGTGGTAAAAAGGACCAGCGACAGGGCCGTGATAAAAGACAGACGGTTTCCGTACTGTATGATCACGGAAAGCTCCGTAAGCATCACGACCAGAGGAATGATATAGCAGATCATGAACCAGGGAGATCTCTGATATACATTGTTTTCATCAAAGGTATAATACAGACCGGTAAACTGGGACAGGATAAGAAGTACGCCTCCCAGCCAGATCAGGTTATCGCAAAAGACAGTCCTTCTCGGCTCATGTTCGATTCCCCCATCATTTGTCAATACGTCCTTGATGTAGAGATTCAATGTGAAGAGAGCCGCAAGGGTGAGAAAGAACACCATAAAATTACTGAGCCTGACCATGATAAAGCCTGTCCTGCTCACATCCCCCCGGTAGATATAGGCATAGCGGTCAAACACGAGCAGGAAGCCTCCGCTGACCTCCATTGCGGCCATGACCAGCTTCCTGTTTTTTTTCATGGAGTTTGAAAGCAGGACAAAGACAGCGGTGATGAAGCATACCCCGCTTAATACAAGCATGATATTCAACTGATGATTCGCTATAAACCCCGTCATATTCATCAATATGAGCTTTGCACACCTATAAGCAAAAGCAGGCTGTCCCTACTTGTGAAGTATGAAAAACTCCTTCATCTTTTCAAGCAGCTCCTCCCGCTCAATACTTTTAAGGAAATACCCCTGAGGCTTTAAGGAGACCACAGCCATCACGCTCTCCTTGTCACCCTTTCCCGTAAGGAAAAATACAGGTATGTCTCTTGTATCCTCCTCGCTTCTGAGCATCTCCAGCACCTGGGGTCCGCTGGTCACCGGCATCTCATAATCAAGAAGGATAAGATCCGCCTGATTTTTCCCAAGCCACTTCAGAGCCTGCAATCCGGAATTTGCCATTGACACCTTGTAGGTACCCTTGAGCCATTCCCTGACAAGCCCCATATAGCCGGGATCATCATCAACTATCAGGATGCTCTTCCTGAATTCACCTGCCTCGGTCTTTTCGAGCACTTCCCCCGCCGTCTTCAGGTACAGCTCATTATCCAGTGGTCTCGCAAATGTTCTGTACAAAAGCTCTTTGGGCACATTATTCCTTATAAAATCTATGCTGCTGTTCTCACCTATGGCGATTATGAGCTTTTCATCCTCCATGGCTTTATCCACAAGGAAGTGCAGGGCATCCTTTCCGGGCAACACTCCTTCATCCATAAATATGGTAATGAGGCCTGCGTCCTTCCATTTCAAGTTGATCCCATTGACATCCCAAGTGACAAATTCACATTCAATACCTGCCTCCTTCTGCTTTTTCAGCAGGATCCGTATAAGGAAGGTCTCCTTTTCACCCAGTACCAGAACATGCTTATCCGACATATCAATCCTCCACTTCCATAAGCTTTTCCATTCCGTCCCAGTCGAGCAGCTTCAGCATCCTCGATATTTCATCGATCCTTTCCTTATCCTCCGAAGGAAGGCGGTATTCACCAAGCTGCTCCAATATCATTTCTACGGAGTCATAATCCATCTGGGGGATCACCTCCTTCAAAGCGCTGTATGCCTCTTTAAGCTCATCCTCAGGGATCATTTCCTTATCATCCTCATCTGAGGTATCATTAAGCCTTGAAAGCTTTTCCTTATATGAACGGTAGTCCGTCAGAAGCTTTTCGTTATTTTCCCTTATGAAGGCTTTGTCCTCATTATTCCCTGCCTCCTCCAGCTTTTCGGCAAGCTGTGAAAGCTTTTTGGCTCCTATGATCCTGGCCGAACTCTTCAGAGCATGTACCTTTACCGTATACAGTCTGATATCCTCATCCTGATAGGCTTTTTCTATCACGGAGGAATTGTCATCTATCGTTTCCAGGAAAAGCTTTAATGAGAAAATGAATGAGGAAATGCCCCCTGCATTCTTCACGCCCTCCTCGAGGGATATGCCCTCTGTCTCTGTTATCCAAAGCATGTTTTCAGGAAGCTCATCCGGCTGCTCCACGGCATCCTTCTCCGTGGGCTTCATCATTATCTCCTCCGGAAGATGCTTCATTATAGCCCTTTCCAGAGCCAGACTGTCCACAGGCTTTGAAAGATACCCCGTAAAGCCCTTTGACTTGTAAAATTCATCTCCGCCTGAGATCGAATTGGCAGTAAGCGCATATACCGGAAGATCAGGCATGGTCTCCCTTATATGCTGCATGGTCTCTATACCGTCCATCCCCGGCATCATATGGTCCAGGAGCACCACGTCAAAGGTTCCGTATTTCAGTCTGTCCAGGCACTCCTCCCCGCTTGAGGCCGTGGTGACAAACACCCTTGTTGCCTTAAGAAGGCCCTTTATCACATTAAGGTTCATCGGATTGTCATCCACCACAAGCACATCCGCATCAGGTGCTATGAACTGAGGAACATAAGGTCCCTTGAGCTCGGCATCATCATTCTCATCGAAGCTGCCGATCACAGTATGATCCGCTATCTTCTGTGTTACGGTAAGGATGAACTCGGAGCCCTTTCCGTACTCACTCTCGCACCACAGCTTTCCCCCCATAAGCTCCGAAAACCTTCTTGAGATATCAAGTCCCAGTCCGGTCCCCTGGATACTGCTGTTCCTCTCCTCATCGAGTCTCTCATAAGCAGTAAACAGCTTTTCCAGATCTTCCTTTTTTACACCTATTCCCGTATCCCTGACGGAAAACCTGAGATCACAGCTATCCTCGCTGCTCCCTTCGAGCGTCAGCTTCAGGGTTAAGCCGCCGTTATCGGTATATTTAACGGCATTTGTCAAAAGGTTTAAGACTATCTGCTTTATCTTCCCACAGTCGCCATACAGCCTTTTGGGTATGTCCCCGTCTATGTCAACCTCAAATGTCAGATCCTTTTCCGAACTCTTGACCCTTATCATCTTTGTAAGCGATCTGAGCAGCTCGGCCATATCATATTCCTGCTCCACGAGATGCATCTTGCCGGATTCGATCTTAGACATATCCAGCAGATCATTTATGAGGCCGAGCAGTGATTCCGATGCGCTCTTTATATCAAGAGCATAATTTACGACCGAGAGGAAATAGCTCTTCGGCACATCTGTTGGATCCTCCCGGAGTATCATCTCGTCCATACCCATTATGGTATTGATAGGTGTCCGTATCTCGTGGGACATATTTGCAAGGAAGCGGGACTTCGCACTGTTGGCCCTCTCCGCCTCCTCCTTGGCGATCCTTATCTCATCATACTGTCTGCGGATGATCGTACCGCTCATCACACGCCACACTATGACACCTACCATTGCCGCGATCAGAGCGATACACATGAACCTCACTATTAAAAGCTCGCTTATTCTCGGCTTCTTCACGATATCAAACGTCTCATCCTGGGATATATCCCCTGAATCAGGATCCACCACCTGTATATGGAGCGTATAGGATCCGTAACTGAGCCCCGTATACTCAAGATCCGTGAGCCTGCTCTGCTCTGCAGTGATACCGTCATCATCAGCTCCGTCAAGCATGATGTGCACAGTGGGATTTGCAAGTGTATAATCCAGTATTGCCGGTTTGATCTGTATGCGTCCCAGGACAGGCGGGATAATATATACCCCTGTTTCATCAGGGAATATCTCTTCATCATTACAATAGAGAGATTTTATCCCGAGCCTGATCAGGGATGACTGTTCATAGAAATGATCTATATTGACCCTGCTGACACCGGTCCTGCAGGATATGTACAGGTTTCCGGTTTCATCCAGCTCACTGAAGGAATTTGCAGTTACAGCTCCTGTCAGACCATTCTCCATGGTATAGATCCTGTAATCGGTGACATTATCATCGAGCATGTTCTGCGCATTAATGACATAAACGCCATAGGAAGACAGGATCCACAGATTGGCATCCTTTCCGTAATATATATCGAAATTATTGTTGTACGGGAAGGATGTGACATTTTTGATCTCTCCGTCCTTCATGTATTCAATGGAATTGGATGTGACTATCCAGTAGACACCTCTCTCTTCATCCTTTTTTATCCTCATGATGACGTCACTTGTAAGGCCGTCGTCGCGCCCCAGTTTCCTGACACCGTCCTTTTCTATGATATAGATGCCGTCACCGTCCGTGCCTGCGTAGATATCACCGTTCTCACCCTCCTCAACAGTCAGGAAAACCGGATTTGTTATTTCCTCCGATGCGCCTACACTCCTGACCATCTCTCCATCCTTTATCACATTAAGACCGCTGCCCGTCCCCACAAGGATGGAACCATCCTCCGCTACAGTAGTGCAGCGGATCCAGTTGTCTACCATGCCTTCCTTTTTGGTATAGCCTTTGATCAGTCCTTCCCTGTCATAGCACAGAAGCCCCATCTCTTCATTGCTGAAGGTCGATATCCACAGATTTCCGTCCGCATCCCTTGAAATGCATCTTATCCTTATGCCGGAAAGCATCCCCGTCAGTCTGTTTTGAACCTGATGATTATCCTGATCAAGGATATGCAGACCGTCATCGGCTCCTACATAGAGCAGTCCGTCACGCATACAGGTGGTATTGACCACGAGTCCCGGAAGTGCCGCCTCCTCTGTCACATTCTCGAAGTTACTGGCCACTATCTTCATTACACCCTGGGTGGTTGAAGCTACCCAGAGATTTCCCTGATAATCTTCTGTGAGCATTTGTATGGAATTATTCATGGGAAGATTTGAAAGCGGGTGGAATACCTGCTTTTTATCGATATACCCTACAGTAGTCTTCGAGGTTGCCCATATCATTCCGCAGGCGGAGGTGATATAGTCGATCCCGTCAGCAGGAGCCGTGGATATTCTCTGCATACTGAAGGACTGGTCTCCATATCTCCCGTAATAGACACAGTCACCGGAGGTGCCGATATACACCCTGCCCGGATCCTTCGGATCCGGATAGATCGATTCGGGTATAGAGATATGAAGATATTCTCCCGGAAAAAGGCTCTCAAGCTCCCCCGATACTATACGAAAGATCTCTCCATCGGTTGTGGTGCCGTATATCCTGCCATCTGAAGCCGTCACCAGGTTTTCGATCGTCTTATTATCAAGTCTCTGATCCGGAAAAGGATGTATTGTCAGATCGGGACCGGCGCAGACTATACCGCTTGTGGAGCCTATGTATATATTGCCTTCATTATCCTCCGTAAAGCTGCGTATGGAGGATGAGGTCAGACCATCTCTGTATGTCAGGTGGACAGTTTCCCTCCCGTCCATGACAACGACACCGTTATCATTGGTCCCGACCCATATCCTTCCGAGGCTGTCCTCATACATGCATCTCCCGCTTGTAAGTCCCTCCGATGAATTCAGGCGCTCAAAGTATGAACCGTCATAACGCAGTATCCCGCTGTATCCGCCGATAAGGATATATCCGTCTCTGGTTCCCTGTATCCAGGTGGCATCGGATGTGAGAAGTCCGTTGGTAGAGTCATACAGATCCGCAGTATACCCGATACCTTCTATCTGACCCGAAGCCGCAAATCCTCCGCCGTTCTTTTTCTCACCGCGTTTATTCTGTACCATGGAAGAGGCATCCTCAGAAGATGCGGACACCGCCATCCCCCACGTCATTACAGTAAAAAGACAGACCAGTGCAGCAAATGATCCGATCCGGACCCTCATTCTCTTATTTTTCATCACCCGTCATCCCTCCTGATACTTTTTCAGGACCTGCTTCACTTCCGCAAGCGACTCCATAAAGACCTCGATACATTTCGGATCGAACTGTGTCCCCGAACCCTCATTCAGGATATTAAGAGCTTTGTCAAGCGGAAAAGCCGGCTTGTATATACGCGGTGAGGAAAGCGCATCGAAAACATCCGCCACAGCCATGATCCGTGCCGAAAGAGGTATCACCTCCCCGTGCAGTCCCTCAGGATAGCCTTTTCCGTCCCAGCGTTCATGATGATAGGCGGCCATGTTCCTGGCTTCCTTCAGATAGCTCTCACCCTGGACTGAGCTGATGGCATTCTCCATTATCTTCTTGCCTGCGATGGTATGAGTCTTCATTATCTCATACTCCTCCTCCGTCAGCTTGCCCGGCTTATTGAGTACCGCATCCGGTATGCTTATCTTCCCCACATCATGCAAAGGGGCGGACATCACAATATCCGACATGTATTTGGGAGTCAGCTTATGCAGATAATATCCTTTTCTTTTCAGTCCTTCGGCGATTATCCTGACATATGCTGCGGTTTTCTGTATATGGGCACCGGTATCGGAGTCACGATCCTCCACCATATTGGCCATGGTGATGATAAGACCGTTCTGCATCTGACTCGTGGCCTCAGAATAATACCTGAGCTCCCTCATCTGCTCCGCCATGCCGGTGGCCATCTTGCTGATGGCGAAATACAGCTCTTCTGTTTCATCCCCTGTACATATGCCAAGCGCTCTGATGTCTTTTACCTTTTTATCGAGGGATTTCTGATCGTCGTCACCTGAAATAATGCCGTTTGTGACATATGTCATGCTGGCTATGGGATAGACGATGGAATATTTCGCAGCCCACAGGCCGTATCCGATGATTATGATCAGAAATCCTGAGAAAACAAGCAGCATCCTGACAAGGAAGATCGTGACATAATGTGACAGAAATGACATGGAGACATCAGCTGCCGCATAGCATACCGTCTTGCCGTTCTTATCGCGTACCGGCTCATATGCGGTGATCAGCCATCCGGATATGTCATCCGATTCTACAGTAGGGATCTCCTGTCCGGCAAAAAGAGCCGGCTTGTATTCTTCAAAAGCCTCCTCAAACTCCATCTTTTCACCCGGCTCAAACGCAGGAACATCCTCATAATCAAGATCAAAGGCCACATAGCATCCGTCATCCTTTATCCTTATGACATAGAGATATTTGACCCCCTGGATACTGTCTCTGATATGATAGAGCAGCTCTTCGGTTTCGGCATATCCCTCTGCTTCCCTGCCCTTCTTTATATAATCGCTGACCATTTCGGGATCCACCACGGCAGCTGCAAAGGAGGCAGCTTTTATGGCATTTTCGGTATATTCCCCCTTTTTTCTTTCATAATACATATTGAAGAAGATCAGACTCAGGGTCAGGGTCAGGACGGTCGCTATGGTGCCCATCATGATACTGATCTTTTTCTGCATGGAGTGTCTGCTCCTGCCTCTGCGCTGTCTGAGGCTTTCGATCTGGGGGCCGGTCAGCGGCTTTTGCTTCCAGCCGCTCTCCCATGCTGCTCTGCTGATATCCTCCGGAAGGATCTTAAGGATCAGCCAGGCCAGGCCTGCTGATATGCTCTTATCGACGAAATTCACTCCTACGCCCACAGCAATGACGCACAGCAGATAAGGAGCTCCCGTCAGATCCGAAAGATATATGGCGGTCTCTCTTATTGCCTGAAACTGCGAATCTCCCAGCAGTATCATCTGGAAAACTGATCCCAGGACCCCTCCGATCAGGGAAAGTAAGATCAGGTATATGAGCGGATTGCGTTTTTTTCCGGTTCTGAACGATGTCGCATATGTGGAGGTGAGCAGGACTATAAGCACACCGATGAGGGTATAATAAATGGAATAAAGATTGAAAACGGAACACAGCATGCTGGTGCCGACTGCAGTGAGCAGGCCGGCGAATACGCCGCAAAGAGCAGATACTGCTATGGTCCCGGCTGTATCGAACCACAGCGGAAGAGATAATCTGTTGCATGCAAAGGATAGAACAAAATTAAGAGCTATTCCCGCGATAACATACAATGCAGTGTAAACTCCGTTATTTGTTCTTTTCTGCCGCCTGATCTTCAATCCCCCTCCTGCCGGATCACAATCCTCCGGTCACAGATGCTTCAGCACCCCTGAAAATACGCTAAAACTCCGTTTATGAGCTGTCATCAGATCAACCGGACAGATCTCGCAGGATGCTTTTTGAAAGCAGGCGGGTTGTTCAGGTTGATTTTTGACAGATCCTTAGGATTATCGATTAAAATAATACCACATTTTGTTTAGATATGATACACGGGGTTTTAATTTCCGATTTGTATGACACAGGGTTTTTATGATACCATAAATCATAAAACTACGCTTTATATGAGGAGAGATTTATGGCTGCAGGATCTGCTTTCGGCAGAAGTTTTAAGGTGACTACTTTCGGGGAATCCCATGGTGTGGCTCTGGGCTGCATTATAGACGGCTGCCCCGCAGGCCTCGCCCTTTCAGAGGAGGATCTTGTCCCTTTTATGCTCCGGCGCAGGCCCGGACAGTCTGAATTCACCACTGCAAGAAATGAAAGCGATATGCCGGAGATCCTCTCCGGTGTATTTGAGGGAGTTACAACCGGGACTCCCATTGCCATACTTATCCGGAATAAAGACCAGCGTTCAAAGGATTACAGCGATATCGCAGGGCTGTACAGACCCGGTCACGCAGACTATACCTTCGATAAAAAATACGGAATAAGGGACTACAGGGGCGGCGGGAGGTCCTCCGGCCGTGAAACTGCCGCGAGGGTCGCAGCCGGCGCTGTCGCCGCAAAGCTCCTTGCAGCTTCAGGCATAAAGGCAGCCGCATTTACAAGATCCATCGGGCCTGTAAGCATTGAGCGTTTTGATCCGCTTGAAAAAAACAGCCTTTATATGCCTGACCACGACGCATACGAAAAAGCCTCGGAATATATAGCAGAACTCAGGTCCGGGGGAAACTCGGCGGGCGGCGTCATAGAGTGCGTCATCGAGGGTGTGCCAGCAGGACTTGGGGATCCGGTTTTCGATAAGCTCGATGCCCTTCTCGCCCATGCGATGCTTTCAATAGGAGCCGTAAAAGGCTTTGAGATCGGCGACGGCTTCGCCACAGCCTGCTCCACAGGTCTTGATAATAACGATCCCTTCACCTCAGATGAAGACGGACGGATCGCAAAGCTCTCAAATCATGCAGGCGGGACATTAGGCGGTATATCGGACGGCTCGGATATAGTTTTCAGATGCGCGATAAAGCCCACCCCGTCCATCTCACTTCCCCAGCAGACAGTTGACAGCACCGGCAGCAAAAGGGAACTCACCATCAAAGGAAGACATGATCCGGTGATCGTCCCCAGGGCAGTCGTGGTTGTAGAAGCAATGGCGGATATCGTCATCGCGGATGCCCTGTTGTGTCATTTAGGTGACAGGACAGATCTTATTCAGTCAAAAAAAGATTAAACAGAAAGGTGCAGGAAAAATGGCAGAAGCAAAGACAGTCAAAAAATCAGGATCAGCCGACAACTCGAAATATGTGGTATATGCAGCCGGTTATACCAGGGACCACAAGCACGGGATCTGGCTTTATGATTATCATCCTGAAACCGGCCGTATCAGCTTCAAGGCGCAGACCGAGATATCCAATCCGTCATACATATCCATATCCCATGGCGGCAGCTTCCTGTATTCCATAACCGATGAGGGAGTACATGCCTATAAGATAGAATCCGACGGCCAGCTCACCTTTCTGAATAAATCCGGCATAAACGGTATGCGCGGATGTTATATTTCCACTGATTACGAGGACAGATTTCTCTTTGTTGCCGGCTACCACGACGGCAAGGTCACCGTACTCTCGCTGAAAAAGGACGGATCGATAGACCATATATGCGAAGAGATCTATCATAAGGGCTTTGGCTCTGTCGGAGAAAGGAATTTCATGCCCCATATCGACTGCGTAAAGATGACCAGGGATAATAAATACCTCTGCGCCACCGATGTGGGCATGGACCATGTCCGCGTATACAAGCTGGATCACGAAACCGGCAGACTTTCCCTTGCTGACATCATAAGGTCGGAGATAGACTCTGCTCCCCATCAGATAAAATTTTCACTGGACGGCAGATTCGCTTATATCATACATGAAATGAAAAATATAATAGATGTCTATTCGTATTCCGGAAAGGGCGGAACACCTGATTTTGAAAAGATCCAGACGGTGAGCACCGTTAATTCCTATCATGCGGGCAATACCGCAGCCTACGCCATTCAGCTTTCACATGACGGAAAGCATATGTACTGCTCAAATGCAGGTGATAATTCAGTCTCTGCCTTTGACCGCAATGAGGAGACCGGGATGCTCACAAAGCTCTTCACCCTCCCCATATCCGGAGACTTCCCCAAGGATATAGCAATATCAGATGACGACAGATATCTGCTGTCCATAAATAATGAATCCAGCACCATATCCTTTTTCCGTATGGATCTGAAGGAAAAAACGATAGTAATGAACGGGCCTATGGAGAAATTCCACTCAGGAAACTGTATCATCATACACAAGCTTGCTGATTAGGAATTCCCTGCCCGTACCCTTTACAAGTCTGCCCTCTCCTCCGCAGGAGGGGCAGATAAAATCTTTGCCATGCTCAAATTCACGGCCGCAGGATGTGCAGCAGAATACTGCTCTCGTATATGAAAATATAAGCTTTGCGTTTTCGCAGGTATGACCCTCTGCTAAAAGATCGAAGTACATCTGGACACATTCGCCTACATAGGAGGAAAGCTCTCCTATGGTCAGATGCACTTCGCTTATCTTTGAAATGCCTTTTTTCTCTGATTCCTCATCCAGGGATCTTATGAGATCCTCTACAGCAGGAAGCTCATGCATAAGGTAAATCCCTGAGATGTCTCTTATTCAAGGGATTTTTTTATGGTAAAGATGTTTTGCCCGTCCCTGTATTCATATGAAACATTATCCATGCTCTTCTTTACCATATAAATACCCAGTCCGCCGATCTGTCTCTCTTCGGCTGAAAGAGTCACATCCGGATCTTCCTTTGCAAGCGGATCATAAGGAACTCCGGAATCCATGAAGCTTATGGTCACCTCAAGGGGATCCTCGGAAACCTCACAGGATATCGTTGCAGGGCCAATCTCCGGATTATAGGCATAGCTGGCAATATTGACAAATATCTCCTAAACCGCAACATCGATCTGCATCTGAACCTTCATCGGGCAGTCATTCGCCTCAAGCTTCTCATCCACAAAAGCCAGAACCTCATTAAGATTATCCACTTTTGCTTCAATAGTTATCTTGTCCATGATTTAGATACCTCTCCCTTATAAACTTTAATGTGCGGTCCTCTCCAAATACCGCAATCATCTTCAAAAAAGCATGCAGCTCTTTCTTTGTGTTCTCATGCATTAGTATCTTGTCTTTTGATCTTTCAAAATACTTCAAAGGCATATCGTCTGTATATCTTCCCTTATTATACACCTTTGAGGCCGCAATGCGGTCACAAATCATCTCGACAAGGTATTTTCGGGGCATCTCCACAGGCATCATACCTCCCGAACCCGGAGAAGCCAGGGATACCTCCGAGCAGTAATCCACCCAGTATTCATAATGATGCCGGTTCCTGCCCTTATGATGAAGCCATGCGGCAGAATATCCTTTATCCTCGCGCTCAGCATTATTGGGGCTTCTGTACCCCTGATAATATCTTGCGCCATTAAGGAATTCAACCGGAGCATATTTTGAGAGATCATGTGTGATCCCCTGAAGGTACAGCCCGCACTTGAAGCAGTATTTCATCACCTCAAGCCTGTGCTCTGTAACAGTCAAAAAATGTCCTATGATATCCATAACCAGTCTCTGATAAAAACCAATACCAGAAGATGTGCCGGATAAAAAAAGTACATCCCCCATTGGAGGATCTTTCCGGTCCTTCCTCTGCTGGAACCTCTCTTTCCATTATAATAATGCATGGGAAGGTATGAAAGCAATCCAAAATACTCTATGCTGTTCGTAAAGGGCATTGCCAGAAAGAACACCCCGCTTCCCAGCCGCAGCATTTCAAATTCACGGAACAGATACATACTGGCTATCAGTCCCACTCCCACCCATCTGTAATCCGAATGTATAAGCTGGGCCGTTATCGCAAAAGGGACCGCTATGACCACCCGCACCGGAATCTCAAGGTATATATTATCAAACCTCACCCTGTTCATCAATGCAAGCGCCGATAATCCCAAAAGCAGAGTCCAGAAAACATTCTGATGCCTTAAGGTAAAAAGAGTTTCATAAAAGGCCAGATCAAACGGAACCTCCGATATGATCCCCAGAATGAAAAGCCGTGCCATGTATTTCCTCAGGTCTCTGGTGTGGAAAAAACCCTCCACCAGCAGAAAGCAATACAACGGGAAGGCCAGCCTGCCTATATATCTCAGCCAAAGCTTCCCGGGAAAAAGCACATCACCCGTATGATCGAAGAGCATTGACACCATGGCTATGAGCTTCAGTGCATCCCCTGTCATCTGGCTATCAACACTACTATACTCCGTGCATAAACTGCGAGCTCATTCTTGTCTTTATCATATATACCGGCTTCCCTTCCGCTTCCGGAGGAGATGAACAGCTCCCATTTCTTCCCTTTGGCGGTTTTCGGCGGATGAAACCGGTGTCCGGTCCAGTGCATATTATAGGCCACATAGAAATCATCATCATTTTTTCCGGAAGGCTTTTTCTCATAAGCGCCGGCATACATGACCGCAAAATGCCTGTTATAATTTACAAAGGTCTGATTCCATGCCTGCTCACCATGAAATGAAACATCAGGGCAGCCGCAGGAAATATAATCATACATTTTCTTTGCATATCTTCCGTGAAATACCGGGTGGTCTTTTCTGAGTCCTATCAGCTCGACGGTAAAATCAAAGAACTCCCTGTTCTTTTCCAGGTCCTCCCAGTCAATATAGGATATCTTATTATCCTGGCACCAGGCATTGTTGTTGCCCTTCTGCGTATTGCCGAACTCATCTCCCGCCCTGAGCATCGGTATTCCCTGAGACATAAGCATCAGCATCATGGCATTCTTCATCTGCCTGAGCCTCAGCTGATTCACAGCCTTCTTTCTGCTGGGTCCCTCATCACCGCAGTTCCAGGAATAATTATAATCCGAACCGTCAGCTCCGCCCTCGCCGTTCTTTTCATTATGCTTTCTCTCATAACTCACCAGGTCCCTGAGAGTAAAGCCGTGATAGGTGGTCATCAGATTGATCTGCGCCGTCCTTTCGGGATTTGAGAGGATGTGCCGTGAAACAGTGGAAAGCATGTCCTCATCTCCCTTAAGGAATTTCCTCATGTCATACATGAAAGGATTATTGATCACTCCGATATTCTTGCTTGCAGGCTCCGATCTTCCATATACATTATCCGGATCGAATTCAACAAAGATGAGCTTTGTATCAGACAGATATGCATCCCTTGCGATCTCCTTTACGGGCAGCCCCGCCCCCATTACCTCGAAACCGTCGATACTATATGTCATCACCCAGTATCTGAGCACCTCCAGGATAAATGACGGGGCATCATCGGGCATGAAATAAAACTGCAGGATAACCTCCATCCTGTTTTTGTGCAGCTCATCCACAAGGGCTGCAAACTCCGATATCGGATCTCCCGATGCATACGAAGGCTTGGGCACAAAATAATTCCCCGGCACATATCCCCAGAGATTGAGCTTCCTTCCCATCTCCTGCTCGGTAACCTCATTGAAATCATACAGGGGCTGCAGCAAAAGCGATGTTATCCCCAGCTTCTGGATATAGGGTATCTTCTCTCTCAGGCCGTCAAAGGTTCCGGGATTCTTTACCTTTGATGAGCTGTCCATGGTATAGGCCCTGACATTTAAAAGATACAGGATCATGTCCTCCCACTCGATCGAGGGCTTTTTTTGATCCATCACGGGAACCGGGCTGTCAAAGCATCCCATCCCGTCCCTTTTCCCGAACTTCCTGTTGCCTTCTATATTCCTGACATAGGGATCTATATGCTCCTGTCTGCCGGATCTGATCCTGTATACGCTGTTTTCCGGGAATCTGTCCCGGGCGGCGGCGGTCCGGCTGGCCTCCTGGATCCTGGTGGTGAACCAGTTTTTAGGGAATGTGATCGCGCCCGCGGTGAACATCGCCGCCCTGACTGCCCTCTACAACAAAGGACTGCATAACGACGGGAAGTG
>CAMUZQ010000064.1 GCA_947165275.1 uncultured Lachnospiraceae bacterium
GGATGTACGGGGAGCTGAATACATCCTCATATCAGATAGTCATGGAGAAGGATATACCCTATGAAGTGACAGAGGAATATGCCAGGAAATACAGGGGACAGATGGTACAGAATGCAGGTGTCGAATTCGTGGCAAACGGTATAAGAAAATCCGGGAGTCTCACCGTATATGACACCGGGAATTTCCTTCATTTCGAGGATAAGGATCTGAAGCAGATACACCTGAACCGGCGTGGGATTTCGATGTCCTGCAAGATGGCGGAGACTCTCGGACTCAGGGAGGGAGACCTTTTCAGATGGCATGTAACAGGCGATGATAAATGGCAGGTAAGCCATGTGGCCGGTATCTACAGGAATCCTACCGTACAGGGGATAACCATGACAAGTGAGCTTTACAGGGATATGGAGTATGATTTTATTCCGGATACCATATATACGAACATGAATGCCATGGGAGCAGAGGAGGATGACAATAATATATCAGGCGTGCAGAACGTGGACGATATGATGGAGGCCTTCGACGCCATGAAGGACATGATGTATACGATGGTCTATATCCTTGTCATAGCAGCCACCGTGCTGGGAGTCGTGGTGCTCTACAATCTGGGAGTTCTGTCCCTTGTGGAAAAACACCGCGAGATGGCGACCCTCAAGGTGCTTGGATTTACCACGGCAAAGATAAGGAGGATACTTCAGGATCAGAATATGTGGCTGACCATTATCGGTATATTCCTCGGAATTCCGTGCGGCATGTGGCTTACAGCCATGCTTTTCGGAACCATGCCTGAGTCAATGGATTATATAGCTACATACAGCATCAATTCTTTCATCTATACCGCTGCAGGGACCTGTGCGCTTTCATTCGCGGTAAACAGGCTCCTGTCCAGAAAGGTAAAGAATGTGGACATGGTCGATGCCCTCAAGGGACAGGAATGAGCTAATGTATTAAAAAAATGTAACTGTCAGAATCTTTTAGTGATATTATTCTATATACATGATATAGTAATTCATGACGGGTGCTGTTACTATATTCTGTATGAGCAGGCTGACAGAGAGTTCATCAGGCTCCTGCAGAAACTGTCCCTATATCAATGAGGCGGAGGTTAAAATGAAAAGGATAAGGTTATTCACTGCGGCTTTATTATTCTCATTCGTATTGGCTGCAGCAGGGGGATCATATACAGACAGGGCTTATGGAAAGGGCTCCAGTGACCGATCGGTCAGTGAGGATTCCGAAGAAAAAAGCGACATGATCGAATTCTGGAGGGAGGATTCGGAGGCTGCGTCCTCCATAATGGAATTTGTCTCTGATGCTGCAGATCTCAGATCTGACGGTTATATTCCCGTGGAAGACAGGATAGCTGTCTTTGATCTTGACGGAACGATATTTTGCGAGACTTATCCTTCATCCTTTGAATATATGATGTTCATACACAGGGCTTTATATGATGATTCATATCAGGCTCCGGAGGGAATGAAGGAGTTTGCGCACAGACTTGAGGAGGGGATCGAAGAGGGTGAGCTCCCGAAAAACTGCGGGATAAATCTTGCCAGGTATGCCGGGGAAGCATATGAGGGCATGTCCATAGATGAACTGAAGGAATATACACAGGATTTCATGGACAGCAGGGCTGAGGGCTTTGAGGAGCTCATGCGGGGCGATGCTTTTTATAAGCCTATGGTCTCTTTGATGGAATATCTTAAGGATAATGATTTTGAATGCTATATCGTAAGCGATACTGACAGGACCGTAATAAGGGCTTTGATAAAGGATAAGCTTCCTGTACCCGAGAGCCGGGTAATAGGCAGGAGCTACGTCCTGGAGGCATCAGGACAGCTGGGAGATGACGGTCAGGATTATCAGTATACTCCAGAGGATGAGGTTATATTCGGCACAGGTCCTGTCAGCAGGGTCACTAATATGAATAAGGTCAGCGTGATAGCTGATGAGATAGGCAAGGTTCCGGTGCTTGCCTTCGGAAACAGCACGGAGGACCTCTCAATGGCCCGGTATACCGTGAATAATAAAGACTATGAGGGCAGGGCCTATATTGTGCTTTGCGATGATACCGAGCGTGAGCATGGCGATATGGACAGGGCCGAAGAGCTGAAGGCTGAGTGTGAAGAGCTGGAATTCGCGACCATATCCATGCATGATGACTTCGAGACCATATACGGCATGGATGTCAGGCTTGCAGACGAAGCCGGCGAAGGCAAAAAGGATAAGAAGGACAGCGAAGAAGTCAAGGATAAGGAAGAAAAGAAGGAAAACGAAGCCGGCGAAGGCAAAAAGGATAAGAAGGACAGCGAAGAAGTCAAGGATAAGGAAGAAAAGAAGGAAAACGAAGCCGGCGAAGGCAAAAAGGATAAGAAGGACAGCGAAGAAGTCAAGGATAAGGAAGAAAAGAAGGACAGCGAAGCCGGCGAAGGCAAAAAGGATAAGAAGGACAACGGAGAAGTCAAAGACAAGGAAGAAAGCGAACCCGACAATGATAAGGATGCCGGCAATGATGAAGATGCTTTGAAAAACAGGGAGAGCAGCGCAGACATAGATAAAGCAGACGAAAAAGCCGGGGATGATGACAGCTCCAGAGATAAGGAAGAGAAGAAGGACGATAATAAAACAGAGGCAGATCCGGAAAAAGAGAAGAAAAACGAAAAATTCACTGAAAAAAAGGTGCAGGTATATAAGGACGGAGAGCCGAAGGAAACGCTGACTGTCAGGTATTATGAGGGTCAGCCTGATGTGCCCTATATAGGGATCAGAGCGTATTATGACTGCTTCATGGAGGACAGTCTGGATGATGAGAAGGTGACCATGTCCGTGAACAGGGCAGCAGATGGCGGTTATATTCTGACAAACCCGTATGGCGAGGCTTATGCCGATGTGGAAGCAGATATACTTAAATCAGATGATATGCGTTCTTTCACAAATCTCATGAGCCTTGTAAGTCCGGGACTTGATAACTGCTACTATGACGGTATCCCCTATGTACGGGTGGAGAAGGTTAAAACGATCGGAGACGGGGAGAAGACTTATGATCTCGGAAAATATGATATAGAGATCTACGGGGATGAAAATGATGTCTATTTTCCGGAATCAACCCTGTCGGACATCTTTTCCGATCTGTCCTTTCATTACAGCGCCTTTAACGGAGAGAGCATATATTTCAATATGCTGCATGGTGAGACAGCTTTCGATGAAAAGGAATTTAACAGGCCGATCCTGGACAGCCTTGATGCTGAGCTGAACCGTCCGGATGATCTTGCCGGATTTGCATTCAATGAATTATGTTTTTCTGTCGAGAATCTTTACGGTTTTCCGGGCAGAGCGATCATAAATGATGAGATAAATGAGGTCGGGCTTGAAGAAGCCCTTATGGATTACGGAGGGTCCGGAAAGAAGACGGTTGAGCTGCTCAGATCACCGAACATGCCGGAATACCTCTACGGATTATCAAGGCTGGAGCTTTTCCTCTATGACGGACATACAAGCTTCGGAAATGAAGAGCCTGAGAATTTTGATTCTGACGAATTAAGGGAGCAGTATAAAAAGCTTGAAGAGGAGCTGGAGCCCCTGTATCAGGATGTAGTAGAGGAAGCGAAGAGACATGTCGTGGATCCGGCTGTATATTTTTCCATTAGGAGACTGAGGAATAAATCCTATAACGGAGAGAAATATATCAAGGACGGCGACACTGCGGTATTTGTATTGGATTCCTTTAACGGGACTGACAGGAAGGCATGGGAAGATTATTATAACGGATCAGGTGTAAAGCCTACATCTGCTTCGGTTTCGGGTGATGATATCCTGCTTTTCCGGGATGCATTAAAGGATGCGGACAAGGATCCGGATATCAGGAATTTCGTGATCGACTGTTCCAATAACACCGGAGGCTCACTGGACGAGGCAGCAATGCTCTACTGCCTTATAACCGGTGAGAGAAAGGTGAAGCTGAGGATGGAGGATTCCCGGACCGGACAGAGGATCGATGAGATGATCGCTGCTGATACAGATCTTGACCGGGAATTTGATGAATATGATGAAAGAGAGCCTTATGACCTGAATTTTGCCGTATTGACAAGCTCTGTCTCTTTTTCGGGCGGCAATCTCTTCCCAGAGCTGATGAGGGAAGCAGGATATATGATCCTCGGAGAGAGAAGCGGCGGAGGGAGCTGTGCGGTAATGAAGCAGACAACGGGCGAAGGACTGTCATATCAGTTATCATCCTGCCACGCAAGATTTATCGATCAGGATGGCAATAATATCGACAACGGCGTTCCGGTAGATTGTGAGCTTATACCACAAAGGTCAGACGGGAGCAGCAGGACTATCCTCGTCGAGGATGTACTGATAAGCGGGAACGGGATCCAGTCCGGTCTCAGAGTACCTGATTATTCGGATTTTTATGACATAGACAGACTGTCTGAGGAGATCGGAGCATTTTACGATGAAATAGCAGAATAGATCTGCCTGTTTTAAGGAGTTTTACATATTTATGAAAGATCAGATCAAACGCAGAGCATTTTTGAGACAGCTGATTTTTTATGTTGTCGCGGTTGTCTGTAATATAGTACCCAACCATATCGTCAAAGGACTTGGACTGCCGCTGTATGTGGATAATATAGGCACCATGTCCGCTGCTGTCATGGGGGGCTATCTTCCCGGCATACTTGTGGGCTACATCACAAATATCGTTAATATGCAGGCTGATCCGGATAATGCATATTATGCGGTATTAAGCGCGATGATAGCTGCTGCTGCCACATATCTGGGCAGCCGGGGTTTTTTTAAGGATATAAGAAAGCTTATACTCACTGTTCCGATATTTGCTTTTCTGGGCGGAGCTCTGGGCTCGATCCTGACCTATCTCATGTACGGCCTGGGAGATGCAGACGGGATATGGTTTACATTCGCAAGGGACCTGTTTAAGAATGGAACCCTGACACTTTTTCAGGCACAGATGCTGTCTGATGTGACAGCAGATCTTATAGATAAGGCAATAACTGTCCTGATCGTTTTTGTCATCCTTAAGCTGCTGCCCGAGAGCTTCCGTGATTCGCTCAGGCTCACAGGCTGGAAGCAGGTGCCTCTTTCAATATCGGATCAGGCAAAGGCAAAAAACAACAAGACCAAATCCCTGCCCTTCAGAGTCAAGGTACTGCTCCTGATATCCGTGATCATGATCTTTGTGGCTTTTGTTACCACTATGATCAGCTATCTCCTGTACAGGAACTTTGCCATCGACCAGTATACAAATACAGGCATAAGCGTGGCCAAGCTCGCTGCGAGCACCATAGAGGGTGACCGTGTGGACGATTATCTGAAGGAGGGAGAAAGGGCGGAAGGCTATATCGAAACAGAGATAAGACTCCGCAGGATAAGAGCTGCATCAAAGGATATCGAATTTCTCTATGTTTACAGGATAGAAGAAGACGGATGCCATGTTGTATTTGATCTGGATACCGAGGATGTGAAGGGAAACGAACCCGGAGAAGTCGTCCCGTTTGATGAATCCTTTGAAGATTATCTTCCTGAGCTTATGGCAGGAAATAATATCGATCCTATAATAACCAATGATACATTCGGATGGCTCCTTACGGATTATGAGCCGGTCTACGATCATGACGGGAATTGCGTCTGCTATGCTGCAGCCGATATCCGTATGCAGGATGTGACCACCAGCAGTATCACCTTCCTTACAAAGGTCAGTTCCCTTTTTGTGGGATTTTTCATCCTGGTCCTGGTTTTCTGTGTGTGGATAGCGGAGTATAACCTGATCTTCCCTCTGGCCGCAATGACATTCGCTACTCAGAAGTTTGCCTATGACAGTGAAGAGGCTATGGAGGACAGTGTTTCACGTATACGGAGGCTTGAGATCAATACCGGGGATGAGATCGAAAACCTGTACAGGGCACTTTCAAAAACCATTGCCGAAACTGTAGGTTATATAGATGAGGTCAAGGAAAAGGGCGAGCAGATCTCCCATATGCAAAACGGTCTTATCTACGTACTTGCGGACCTTGTCGAGAGCAGGGATAAGAATACCGGAGATCATGTACGGAAAACAGCAGCATATGTGAGGCTCATCCTTCGAAGGATGAAGGAAGAAGGGATATATGCCGAGATGCTGACTGACGAGTATATGGAGGATGTGGCTAACTCTGCGCCTCTTCATGATGTAGGAAAGATCAAGGTGTCGGATGCCATATTGAATAAGCCCGGTAAGCTTACAGATGAGGAATTTGAGATAATGAAGAGCCATACCACTGCAGGAAGAGAGATAATCGAAAGCGCGATAGCTCTGGTTTCTGATAATGGTTATCTTATGGAGGCCAAAAATCTGGCTGCATATCATCACGAGAAGTGGGACGGAAGCGGATATCCCATGGGACTTGCAGGTGAGGAGATCCCATTATCTGCGAGGATAATGGCCATCGCCGATGTTTTCGATGCCCTTGTTTCCCAGAGAAGCTACAAGAAGCCCTTCACATTTGAAAAGGCAATGGAGATAATCGATGAGGGAGCAGGGAAGCATTTTGATCCTGTCCTTGCAAAGCTCTTTATCGCATCCGGTGATGAGGCGAGGATCATAATGAACGAGCATCAGAGCAATCTGACAAAATACTGAGGAAAATACTGAAGACAACCCTTACAGCCTCTCGAACATGTATTCGGTTTACATATTGTTTTTTCCAAAATCTTGTGTTATAATACGCTGGTTGCTTCAAGATGTTGGAACTGTAAGACAGTTTTTCATATGTTTAACAGATCCGAAGCATATATTTTATCAATAATAAGGATTTGGGATCAGATATGGCTAGGGATAATGATAACTACGGTGCACAAAGCATAACCGTTCTCGAGGGGCTGGAGCCGGTCAGGCTCCGTCCGGGTATGTATATCGGTTCTACAGGAGTGAAGGGACTCAATCACTGCCTGTATGAGATAATGGATAATTCCGTGGACGAGCATCTGGCGGGGTACTGCTCCACCATAAAGGTAACGCTTGAGGCGGACGGATCCGCTACTGTCGAGGACGACGGACGGGGGATACCGGTGGGGATGCATGAAAAGGGGATCTCCGCGGAAAGGGTAGTACTCACAACTCTTCATGCAGGAGGCAAGTTTGACGGATCATCCTACAAGACCTCCGGCGGACTTCATGGCGTAGGCTCATCTGCAGTTAATGCACTTTCGAGCTCTCTCGATATCATTGTAAAAAGAGACGGTGTGATATCTCATGACCATTATGAGAGAGGCATACCCACGATAGAGCTTGTAAACGGCCTGCTTCCGGTGATCGGCAGGACAAACCGCACCGGGACGAAGATAAATTTCACACCGGATCCGGATATATTTGACACCGTCAGATTTAAGGCTGACGAGATCAAATCAAGGCTTCATGAGACGGCATATCTGAATCCGGGTCTTACTATCATATATAAGGATCTAAGGGGCTCCGAGCCTGAGGAGATCACATATCATGAGCCGGAGGGACTCACGGGCTTTATCAAGGATATGAACCGCAACAACGAGCCCATAAGCGATATCGTGTATTTCAGGGGGATGTCAGAGGGCATCTCCGTCGAGGTTGCTTTTCAGTACGTTAATGAATTCCATGAGGAGGTGCTGGGATTCTGCAACTGTATATACAATTCCGAGGGCGGTACCCATATCACAGGCTTTAAGGCCCAGTTCACACAGATAATGAATTCCTATGCCAGACAGCTGGGGATATTGAAGGACAAGGATCCTAATTTCAACGGCACGGATATCAGAAACGGCATGACTGCCGTTGTATCGATAAAGCATCCGGATCCGAGATTTGAGGGACAGACCAAGACAAAGCTTGATAATCAGGATGCCTCAAAAGCCGTCTCCAAGGTGACGAATGATGAGGTCCAGCTTTATTTTGACAGAAATCTCGATACCCTCAAGGCGATCCTTTCAAGCGCGGAAAAGGCCGCAAAGATCCGGAAGGCTGAGGAGAAGAGCCGTACAAATCTCCTTACAAAGCAGAAATATTCCTTTGATTCCAACGGAAAGCTTGCAAATTGTGAATCTAAGGATGCTTCACAGTGCGAGATCTTCATAGTGGAGGGAGACTCTGCCGGAGGCTCTGCAAAAACCGCGAGAAACCGCATGTATCAGGCAATACTTCCCATCAGGGGCAAGATACTTAATGTCGAGAAGGCATCCATAGACAAGGTCCTCGCAAATGCAGAGATAAAGACCATGATCAATTCCTTCGGCTGCGGTTTTTCCGAGGGGTATGGAAATGATTTCGATATAACCAAACTCCGTTATGACAAGATCATAATAATGGCCGATGCCGATGTGGACGGAGCCCATATCGCGACCCTGCTCCTTACGCTTTTCTTCCGTTTCATGCCGGAGCTTATATCGGAGGGCCATGTATATATCGCGATGCCCCCTCTGTACCGCGCGCAGCCCAAAAAGGGCGAGCCCGAATACCTCTATGATGACAGGGCTCTGGCACAATACAGAAAGACCCACAAGGGCGACTTTATCCTGCAAAGATATAAGGGACTGGGAGAGATGGACGCAGAGCAGCTGTGGGAGACTACCCTCGATCCCGAGCGCCGGCGTATGCGCAGAGTATCGATAGACGATGCCCGTATGGCATCATCGACTACCGAGCTGCTCATGGGAAATGACGTGGCTCCGCGCCGTGATTTTATTTACGAGCATGCAAAAGAAGCATTGCTTGATATCTGAGAAAATTTATCTGATGAGGTAATATAATGAATACCGATCCGAAAAACATAATAGACAGTGAATATTCCGATATAATGCAGCAGTCCTATATCGACTATGCGATGTCGGTCATCATATCGAGAGCCATACCTGATATCCGGGACGGCCTCAAGCCGGTCCAGAGAAGGACTCTTTATGATATGGGCGAGCTCGGACTGCGCTCTGACAGGCCCTACAGGAAATGTGCGCGCATAGTCGGAGATACCATGGGTAAGTATCATCCTCACGGGGATTCCTCTATATATGATTCCCTGGTGGTGATGGCCCAGGATTTCAAAAAGGGAAGGACTCTCGTGGACGGCCATGGAAACTTCGGTTCCATTGAAGGTGACGGCGCTGCTGCCATGAGATATACGGAGGCAAGACTTGAGCCTGTCACGGAGGAGGCTTTTTTACGGGATCTGGACAAGGATACAGTGGATTTTGTCCCGAATTTCGATGAGACGGAAAAGGAACCGGAGGTTCTCCCGGTAAAGATACCGAATTTTCTGGTGAATGGCTCCGAGGGTATAGCAGTCGGCATGGCGACCTCTGCGCCCACACATAATCTGAAAGAGGTCATCGAGGCGGAGAAGGCATATCTGGATGATCCGGATATCACGACTGAGGGACTGATGCATTATCTCAAGGGCCCTGATTTTCCCACCGGAGGGATCATAACCAATGCCTCGGATCTTCCGGGAATATATGAAAACGGAGTCGGCAAGATAAAGATCAGGGGCCGGGTCACCGAGGAGAAGGGCAAAAACGGCAGAAAGAATCTCGTGATCACCGAGATCCCCTATACCATGATCGGAGCGGGGATAGGCAAATTCATGTCTGATGTGATAGATCTGGTGGAGTCCAGGAAGACTACAGATATCATAGACATCTCAAACCAGTCCTCCAAGGAAGGCATACGTATAGTTATCGAATGCAGGAAGGATTCGGATACAGACAATCTGAAAAACCTGCTGTATACCAAGACAAAGCTTGAGGATACCTTTGGCGTGAATATGCTCGCCGTACATGACGGAAGACCTGAAACCATGGGGCTTAAGGCGATATTCTCGGCTCATACAGCCTTTCTTTACGAGATAAATACCAGAAAATATACCAATCTCCTTGAAAAGGAAGAAAAAAGATCAGAAATACAGGAAGGCCTGATCAAGGCCACAGACCTTATAGATCTTATAATCGAGACCCTCAGGGGATCGAGAGACAGGGCTACTGTCATGAGATGCCTCACTACGGGAGATACAAAGGGGATCAGGTTCAGATCAAAGGTGTCCGAAAAGGAGGCTCAGAACTTTAATTTCACTGAGAATCAGGCCCAGGCCATCCTTGATATGAGACTTGCAAAGCTTATAGGACTTGAGCTTGAGGCCCTCTTAAAGGAGCATGATGAGACCTTAAAGGCCATAAAGAAATACAAAGACCTGCTGGCAAAGCCTGCCTCCATGAAAAAGGCTATCTCAGGCGAGCTTGATGAGATCGCTGAAAAATACGGCCAGGAAAGGCGGACGGAGATCACCGATGCCGCCGCGGCTGTATTTACAGCAAAGCCTGTAGAGGAGATGGATGTATATTTTGTTATGGACAGATTCGGATATGCCCGGACCATAGATACCTCCACCTATGAGAGAAACAGGGAGACGATAGAGGGCGATGAAGCCGCCTTCAGGTCAGTATTCCTTACAAAAAATACAGGAAGGATCGGCATATTTACTAATACCGGAATGCTGCATATCATCAGGGTCATGGATCTGCCCATGACAAAACTCCGTGACAAGGGCGTGCCTATAGACAATCTGAGCAAATATGATTCCTCGAAGGAGAATTTTGTATATATAGACGATCTTGATAATATTGTAAATGCAAAGCTGCTTTTCGTATCAAGACAGGCCATGATGAAGCTTGTGGAGGGATCAGAATTTGATGTCATGACAAAGCGTACCGTCGCTGCCACCTCCCTTGGAGACGGGGACGAGCTTTTCAGGGTAAAGGCCTATGATGAGGAGAATGACAGACAGGTGCTTCTGCAGACTGAAGGCGGGTTCTTTATCAGATTTGCCATCTCAGAGATCCCGGAGAAAAAGAAGGGAGCAGTAGGAGTAAGGGGGATGAAGCTCGGGAACGGAGACAGACTCGAGGAGCTGTATTTTATGAACTTTGCCGATGAGAGGGTTATAGAGTACAAGGGCAAGCAAATGGCTCTTACTCACGTGAAGCTTTCCAAGAGGGACGGCAAGGGTACAAAAGTGAGGGTTTGACAGGATGAGAGTTATTGCGGGTTCAGCCAGACGGATACAATTAAACAGCCTTGAGGGGGATGCTACCCGGCCTACACTTGACAGGTATAAGGAGACCCTGTTTAATACTATGCAGACTTACATACCGGGAAGCTATTTCATTGATGTATTTGCAGGGACAGGAGCCATAGGGATAGAGGCCCTCAGCAGGGGCGCCGCCAGGGCGGTTTTCATCGAGAATAATAAAAAGGCGCTTGCTGTGATAAACGAGAATCTTGAAAAGACACACCTTAAGGAAAATGCGGAGGTGATCGGTTCCGATGCGATATCCGCACTGATGCGTCTTGAGAAAGACGGGCCTGCTGATGTGATCTTTATCGATCCGCCCTATAACAGAGGACTGGAGCTTCAGACTCTGAAGCTTCTCGGGGATTCCTGCCTTGCAGGAGAGGATACTCTTGTTGTGGTTGAGGCATCCAATAATACGGAGCTGTCCGAGTTCGAGGGATTGGGTTTTAATATTATCAAAACAAAGGATTATCGTACGAACAGACATATTTTTTTCACGAAAGAGGTTTGAAATGGCACATGCATTATATCCCGGATCCTTCGACCCGGTAACCTTCGGTCATATAGATGTCATCAGGAGAGCATCGACACTGTTTGACAGCATCACAGTCGCTGTTCTGAATAATGGAGCAAAGTCGCCGTTGTTTTCTGTTGATGAACGTGTTAATATGTTACAGGATGTGTGCCATGATATCCCGAATATCAGTATCGATTCTTTTTCGGGACTTACGGCTGATTATGTCAGAAGCAACGGCTTCAATGTTATAATAAGAGGACTGAGGGCCGTTACGGATTTTGAATATGAGCTGCAGATGGCACAGACCAACAGAAAGCTTGCTCCCGAGGCTGATACGGTATTTTTGACCACCAGCCTTGAATATGCGTATCTTTCCTCTACGACGGTAAAGGAGGTCGCTTATTTCGGCGGTGATATAAGCAAATTTGTGCCGAAGGAGATAGAGAAGCTTATCTTTGATAAATATAAAAAGAAGTAGGAAAAGACATGGCCAGTAAGATTGAACAGACTATAGAAGATATATACGAGTACCTTGATACATGTAAATATGCCGCTTTCAGTAATAAAGAGAGCATAATCGTAAATAAAGACGATATCTATGACCTTTTGGAGGAGCTTAAGGGAAATATCCCCGAGGAGATAAGGCACAGCAGACAGATCGTTCAGAACAGGGATGCGATCCTGGATAACGCAAAAGCCACTGCACAGCAGCTTTTGGCCAAGGCGGAGGAGAAGCAGGGCGAGCTTGTGGAGAAGAATGAGATCATGCAGCAGGCCTATGCCCAGGCTCAGGAGGTCGTGAATCAGGCCAATATAAATGCTATGGATCTTTTGAACCAGGCTACTACAGAGGCCAATAATTATCAGATGTCAGCCATGAAATATACTGATGATTCTCTTGCGGGGATATCTGATATCCTTACAAAGGCGATCAATGAAGCCCAGGGCAGGTATACGGATCTGATCAATTCGCTTTCCGCATGTCTGCAGGTGGTGAACAGTGACAGGGCCCAGCTGGCGGTAGCTACCGGTTCGGAGCAGGTCATGGTTCCCGGAGGTTCTCAGGGACAGGGACAGGCCAGGGGCTCTCAGGGACAGGGCGGCCAGGCAGAGTCATCAGGAGCGCCTGTTGTAGATAAAGCAAATTCCATACGTGAAGAGATAGATGATGATGATATTGATGATATTTAAGCAGTATTAATGCTGTTCTCGTCTTTCCTAAGCGGCTGTATATAAGGAGGGGAGGGTCCCTCCTTTTATAAACCGGAGTGAACATTAACTGGCTTTAGTGGAGGAGCAGGGTATTAGGATGTCTGTATTAAATGGAATTGAGCCTCAAAATGTTTTCGGCTTTTTTGAAGAGATATGCGCGATCCCTCATGGATCTGGAAATACGAAGCAGATCTCGGATTATTTAAGAAAATTCGCCGAAGACAGGGGTCTTAAGGTGAATCAGGAGCCTTGCGGAAATGTTATAATCTATAAGGCGGCAACACCCGGCTTTGAGAATTCTCCCGTCCTTTGTCTGCAGGGACATATGGATATGGTCTGTGAAAAGGCGTCAGATTCAAGACATAATTTCAAAAAAAATCCGCTTCCCATAGCGGTGATGGATGATGATGTTTTCTCGCGCGGCACAACCCTTGGCGCAGATGACGGCATTGCCGTTGCAATGATGCTTGCCATCCTCGATTCGAAGGAATACCAGCATCCGGCACTCGAGGCAGTTTTCACGGTAGACGAAGAGACCGGCATGGGTGGCGCAAAGCTTCTGAATTATTCAAATATCAGATCTCGCAGAGTCATCAATCTCGATTCCGGTACCGAGGGCGTCTTTTACGTGAGCTGCGCTGGAGGCATGACCGGGATCATTAATCTGCCGGTCGATCTGAAGTTCCATAGGGGAATTGAATATGATGTGGTCGTGTCCGGTCTTCACGGCGGGCATTCCGGCGATATGATAGACAGGTATTATGCCAATGCGATCATCCTCATGGGCAGGCTTCTGGGCTTTTTGCAGCAGCGCATGAAATTCCGCATAGTCGAGCTTTCCGGCGGACTCATGGATAATGCGATACCGAGAGAGGCAGGCTGTCATATACAGGTATCTATAGAGAATTCCACTGTGTTTGAAAAGACCATAGCTGAATTTGAAGATATGATCAAAAACGAATACCGCGCGAACGAAAAGAATCTCATGATCTACTGCGAGAATCTCGGAGAGACAGAGCAGAGAGTTCTGAGAAGTGAATCAGCAAGACGCGTGATGTTCCTGCTTACCGCAGTACCTGACGGTGTGATAAAGATGTGCCGTGATCAGGGCCAGGAAAGCCTTGTGGAGACAAGTCTTAATTTCGGAATTATGAGACTTTCCGAAAACAGCTTCACCCTTGAGGCTGCCTTAAGAAGCTCCATATCCTCCGAGAAATATGCATTATCTGCAAAGCTCCGTGCCATAGCCGAGATAGTAGGAGCCGTATATAAGGAGAAAAATGACTATCCGGGCTGGGAATATAATGAAAACTCCGAGCTCAGGTCGATGCTCATCCGTCTTTTTGAAAGCCAGTACGGACAGTCTCCTGTAGTGAAGGGCATACATGCAGGACTGGAATGCGGAGTGATCTATGAGGCATTGAAGCCGGTAGACATCATTTCCTTCGGCCCCACCATACGCAGCGCTCACAGTCCCAAGGAAACCCTTTCAATCTCTTCCTGCGAACGCACCTTCGAGCTTCTGCTTTCGCTCATCAGAGAGCTTAAATGAAAAAAGGCGATTTCGGTTATATTTCTTCCATGAAGAAAAAGAGCTGTCTTGCAGCATTGCTTCTTGCCTGTATAGCAGCTCTGATCTATTTTTCGGGACTTCATTTTTTTTCAGCAAACAGAACAGCGGTAGGCATCGTTACGGTGGTTGTATGCATACCGGCTGCCATGGCACTGGTCCGCTTCATAATGTTCATCAGATTTCCCTCCGGAAACAGGGAGGTCTATGAGCTCACGGAGAGTCTCAGAGGATGCGTGCCTGTATTCTATGATTCCATCATCACAACCCCTGAGAAAAGCTACGGTGTGAATGCTTTCATTGCTTCAGACGGAAGCCTCATAGGCTATACAGAATATTCCGGGGTTGATATACGGAAGCTTGAGAAGCATCTGAAGGATATGTTCGCCGCCAATAAATACCAGGATATAAATATAAAGGTTTTTACGGACAGAGACAGATTTACGGACAGACTTGAGGCTTTAGCCAAAAGGCAGGACGGCAGCGATCTGTCATGGGAGAACTCTGTTCTTCATCTTATCGGAAGGCTTTCGCTTTGAAGGAATTTGTCATATCGGAAAAGGAAGCGGGGATAACCGTATTCAGGTATTCTTCACGGCTTATGGTTTCGGCGCCGGGAGGTCTTATTCATAAATTCATCCGGAATAAAAACATAGAGCTTAACGGGAGGAAATGCAGGGAGAAGGATATCCTTAAGTCAGGAGACAGGGTATGCTTTTTTCTGTCGGATGAGACCTTTGAAAAATTCTGTGCAGAGGGATCCGGACATGAAAAAGAACAGGCAGACAGGTCTCATGCAGGGATTTCTCTGGATAAGTCAAGGATACTGTATGAGGATGAGGATTACCTTTTCTATGACAAGCCTGCCGGTCTCCGGTCACAGAGTGATGCAGGAGGAAGGATTTCCCTCAATGACATGCTGCTTGGCTATACCGGGGTCACAGGAGTCTTCAGACCCTCGATCTGCAACCGGCTTGATACAAATACCTCCGGGATAGTTCTTTGCGGCAAATCCGTGAAGGGACTGCAGAACCTGAATAAGGCCGTCAGGGACCGCAGGATCCGGAAGTTTTACAGATGTCTTCTCTCAGGCAGGATAGAAGAGAATATGCATCTCGTTTCTTTTTTAAGCTCCTCGGAGGCGGATAATAAGGTCAGCATCCTTGATGAGCCGAAAAAGGGATACAGGGAGATAATCACGGAGCTTTCAGTGATAAAAGCGGACGACAGCTTTACCTATGCCGAGATACACCTCGTCACGGGAAGAAAGCATCAGATCAGGGCGCAGATGGCCCATATC
>CAMUZQ010000065.1 GCA_947165275.1 uncultured Lachnospiraceae bacterium
CTGTTTATGCAGTCTGCGAGACTTTTTTCATCAAAACACTGTCAAAGACAGGATACTCGGAAAACCAATATTACGGTTTCACACAGATTGAGAATTGTGGTATACTAATCAGCGGATATATTTATATGTACTCGGAGCAAACATGACAATAGAACAGATAAGAACTGAAGACTGTCTTCAGCTGAATGTTGAGGGCAAGATAGATACTTTGACCAGCCCTGAATTTCAGGATGCTGTACTTAAGTCTTTTCAGAAGAGCAATAATATTATAATCAATTTTGATAAGGTTCCATATATTTCCAGCGCGGGACTCAGGGCGCTGATCCTGGGACAGAGGACAGCCTCTTCCAAGGGCGGGAGCTTTACTCTTATCAATGTAAGTCCGACTGTTTACAGCGTTTTTTCAGAGACCGGGTTTGATAAGATTCTGACTATAAAATGATCTTAAACATTTCTCATGATCTGGTTTAAAAACGTATGTAAAACCTACGATGAGATGCAGGGTCCGGTGTTTAAGGATTTCAACGCTCATATCGGAAAGGGGGAATTTGTCCTTGTGACCGGCAGGAGCGGCAGCGGCAAGAGTACTCTGATCAAACTTCTTCTAAAAGAGATCGAAGCGGATTCCGGTGTGATCCAGGTGGATAAAAAAATCCTGTCAGACATACCGGTGTCGGGAATACCTCAATACAGACGCGGGATAGGTGTTGTTTTTCAGGATTTCAGGCTTTTTGATGATTATACCATATACGGCAACATGGAGCTTGTGCTTTCCGTCACGGGAGGCTCCATGAAGGACGCTGAGCATCGTATTACGAGTATTCTTCGGCTTATGGGAGTAGATCATCTTCACAAAAGATATCCAAAAGAGCTGTCAGGCGGAGAGCGTCAGAAGGTATGTATGGCAAGAGCTTTGATAAATTCCCCTTCGGTTTTGCTGGCAGACGAGCCTACCGGAAATCTTGATCCGAAATCCTCAGCCGAGATCTTCAAGCTGATGGAGCTGGTCCACAGGCAGGGAACCACAGTAGTGATGGCTACACATGATCTTGCCACGGCAGATCATCTTGAGACCTCAGGGCGCAGGATAGATCTTGATGAGATACGCAGACCGGTGACAGAGGATACATTTTCTGCACAGCAACTTCAGGTGGACTAAACAGCCGGGATACTGTATTATAGTTATATAAGCGTACCTGAGGACAGATGAGCCCGGAAAGGGCAGATTCTTTTAAGATACGGTATATAAAGAGGAGATCATCGATATGGATATAAAAAAGCTGATCATAACATTATCTGCGGCAGCATTATTTTTCGGATATATAAATACAGCCTCAGTCCTGGCGGCAGAGAATACCGATAAGTCAAAGAGCGACGCGGACAGGTACAAGCTCAATGATGAGGTCAAGGAATGGCTTGATGCAGGCAACAGCATACCGGCTGATGTGAAATATTCCACTCTGGCATCGACGGATCATCTGTGGATGCTTGACGATACGGATATAAGCGACGGAAAGGTTATCCTTTCAGTAGGAGAGGAGTCCCGTGAGATATGCGGCATCGCCATGAGGGACTGGCTCAAAACCCAGTATTTCTACGGTGAGAACCTTGGCGCTGATGACAATCGCAAGAAATTCATAAGACCGAAGAAGACCGTTGCATTCTGAGCAGACCGGAAGCTTCAAAGTTTTTTCTGATACAGGATCATAACATGAGCGGGCTTCGTATGCCCGCTTAAAGTGTACAAAGACAGCGGAACAGTTCGGAGATAAAAGATCATGAAGAAGGGCATAGAGGTTAAAGGAAAACTGCTTGTAGAACTGGGTTCTGCTATCATTCTATTATTTATCATAACTATCATCGTAAACGGATATGCCGTTTATCACGTGTCCAGCAAAAGATATCAGGCAAGACAGCTTGAAAAGGTTGAGGCCTGGATCGACGAGAATTCCCAGGATTTCTTTAGTAATTTCAGATTTGATGACAGCGAGTATCTGATCACATACTGGAGAGAGCATTATCAGGAGATGGATCTTAAGGATGGATACACAGATGAGCTGGATGCTGAGGTTGAAGAAGTCCTGGAGATGTTTCACCGTGATTATGTGGGTACGGCCCTGACCGGGGAGGAGTTTTCATCTCTTTCCCCTGCACAAAAGCTTGCATATGCCACAGACAGATATCTTTTATTTAATTCCTTATTTAATACATATATAATCGGAAAAGAGCTGGAGATAAAGAATATCATTGTCAGGGTTTTTATCTTCGATAATGAGAAAAACGCCTTCATTCTGTTTTCCAGTGGGCCTGAAGATGCGGATCCCGGTAATGGATCTGCAGACTCGGATTCCGGCGGATATGCTCTGGGGGAGGAGATACATTTTGACCTGGATGAGCACCCGATGGCAAAACAGACTCTTGAAACCAGGGAGAAACAAAAAAAATTCGAACAGGCCTTTTCCGAGCTGGATAATGCGGAGATGCTTAATTATTACGCGCCGCTCGTACTTGACGGCAAAGCCGTCGGACTGGTTGCATTTTCAATTAACTGGACGGAATATCAGAAGAGGATCTGGAAGAACGTCGCAGATATTGAGGTGATAAATCTCATCGTTCTCCTTGCTGTGGCAGTCGTTCTCCTGATACTGGTCTATATCCTTGCCATCAGACCCCTGAGATTTGTTCAGGACAGTCTGAGGGAATATATGGTAAATAAGGACAGCAATGAGATCACAGATAAAATGAAGAGGATAAGGCTCAAAAATGAGATCGGTCTGCTGGCAGGGGATATGTCAAGTCTTGCGATAGAGATAGACAGATATACGGGAGAGGTCAGCCGGCTTTCAAGTGAAAGGCAAAGAAGGGATACTGAGCTTTCCATAGCAAGGAGCATTCAAAAGCAGAATCTTCCCAAGCAGTCGTTTATGACAGATCAGAACAGATGCTTTGAGCTGGACAGTCTTATGAAGCCGGCCATGGAGGTGGGCGGAGATTTCTATGATTATTATTATATCGATGATGATAATCTTGCTCTTCTGATAGCTGATGTCGCAGGGAAGGGAGTTCCTGCCGCGCTCTTTATGATGATGGCCAAGACCCATCTTAAAAATGTTGCTCTCACCGAAGGCTCGGGGAATCCGGCTGAGATATTAAAGACAGTCAATGAGAGATTGTATGACGGTAATGACAGCGCGATGTTTGTGACTGTCTGGATGGGGATACTGACCCTCTCGACAGGAAGGCTTGTAACGGCAAACGGAGGTCATGAGAATCCCGCCATATACAGGGAGGGGAAAGGCTTTGAGCTTTTCAAGGATGAGCATGGCCTTGCGATCGGCATCATGGACATGGTTGATTACAGCGAAAAGGAAATATATCTTAATAAGAATGATATGATATTTGTATATACCGACGGTATAACAGAAGCAATGAACAGGAAGGAGGAGCAGTTCGGAGAGAAGCGTATGATGGACGCTCTTAACCGTAATAAGGGAAAGAATCCGACGGAGCTTCTCAATGGAATGCTGGAGGCTGTCAGGGAACATACCGGAGATTTTGAGCAGTCTGATGACATGACGATGCTGGCATTGCGCTGGCTTGGAAATGATTAAAGAGCTGGGAGGTATTCGGAAATGTGGAAATATACTACGGCAACAGATGAAGGTCTTACAAAGCGGAGAGATACCCTTACGGCGATCTTCGGACCGACCAATGCGCCCGTGATCACCGGCAACAGTACTTTTGTGACTTTTTCACGCATCTCTCCCGAGCAGAAGAGTATAGCGGAGAAATACATCGGCAAGAAGATTTGGGAGAGAAAGCTGACCCCGCTGCCGAGATTTTCAGAGTGACAGATCTGTCATACCATCTTTTCGGCTATTCATGATCATCAAAACCATCATCATAATCTTCGTAACCGTCATATTCCTCATAGTCCTCGAGCTCATCCTCTGTGGTGTAGCCGGAGCTCTGATCATATTCACCTTGTTTGTCGGGAATATCATATTGCTCATCCTCAGCAGCGGTCATCTTATTGCTGCCCTTGCTGTCTCTCAGCAGCAGATTTATCAGATGACTGTGGTGCAGGATAAATACAGATGCGAGCATGAAAAGCTGTGTATAGAATACACCTACGATGAAATAATTTCTTTCCAGAAGATATCCCGCGGAAAAACCGTAATAGCTCAGTGATCCGGTCAGAACAAGACCGAGAAAAAGCAGAGGGATATGCTGGATCATACTCTTCACTGCATCGATAAAATCGGAAAATGAAGCATCGAAATATACGAATCTTCCGATCATAAGACCCAGGTAATACATCATTACAGGGTTGTATTCACTTTCATCCCCTACAAAATTGAGATAGACCAGTATGAAGATCGCATAGAACATGCCAAGCATCCGTATCGTGGCTTTTTCGGTTTTATCTATATGCTTAAGTGGTATGATCAGATTATCAAGGAATGAGTTAAGGAAGCAGGAGAGACAGATGAGGAGCAGGAGGGTGAAATCCTTCCAGTTGCCCCAGAGTCTCGCAAATATGCTGCTCTGGTCGGGAAGCAGGGAGTATATATGATTTAGTATGACATATGCGCAGGAGAAGGACATGATGGAGGTCCCAGAGATGATAAGCTCATAGAATTTCTGTATCCTGTTCAGAGAACGGTCCGATCCGGGATCCCGTGAGGACTGTATTTTTGAAACTCCCATTATTATAAAGGCACACAGGGAAACTCCGATAAATGATGCTATAAGAAATATGATCTTCTCCATCCGGCTGAAGTCAGGGTTGATATACGCTTCTAATGACATGATCTCCTCCATGGGGTTAATATTTCCGGCTGCCGGAAAATGTCCCGGTATGTCTGCCGGGACACCGGATTTATACGACCGGAACTGAATACAGTGGATATGATAGCACAAGATGAAGATTTTTGCAGAAAAATATTGCCGGATGCTATGATATCATCGTATAAATAATAAAAGGGGCTGATCAGTATTGACGATAATAAGGAGGTATCATATATGGAAAAGAAGAAGCTTCTGGATGAAGAGCTTAATGAAGTAAGCGGTGGGACCTTGCTGGGGGCCAGTTACGCTATTCAGGACAAATCCGAGAAAGTCGCGCTCAATAATGCGATAATGAATGATAACACCGGAGGAGATATAAGGTTGATGGGTGGTGAGGTCCGGAGTATAAATGGTGGTTTCGGAAGCGGCAAGCTTGAAAAGAGAGAAATTGCAGGTGGAAAGACAGTGGAAATGGCCTGAGCCTGTGTTATAATCGTATCGTAGTTGAACAAAGCCCGCAAAGCGCGTATTTGCGGGTTTTGTTGTTTGAACTTTGAGAGCCGGACCCGGCTTTCGGGAATAAAAGAGGAGAGATGCCGTAACATGAAACGGATAAAGAAAGGCAGTATCGGATATGGGATGCGAAGATTTTTGGTCGCTCTCATTATTATGTGCTTATGCGTCAGACCCGTTGCGGTATTTGCTGACCCCGATAGCAGCGAGCAGAGCAGTGAAGAGCAGGGCGGGGACAGTGACGACCAGGATGACGGTGATCAGGACGACAGCGGTGACCAGGACGAAACCGGTGGCGGTCAGGACGGCGGCCAGGACGAAAACAATGGCGGCCAGGACGAAACCGGCGGCGGTCAGGACGAAAACAATGTTAAGGAGGCAGGAGATGAGTCTTGTAATGCTTGTAGATGATGACGTGGATATGCTCAAACTGACTGAGCGCTGGATCATGAAGGCGGGTTATGAAACTCTCTGTGCCTCATCAGGCGCGGAAACACTGGATATCCTTAAGACGGTGAGACCGGACGTTATCGTGCTTGATTATGCCATGCCGCAAATGGATGGCCCGGCGTTATACCGGGCTGTCAAAGCGGATGATGATCTGCGGGATATACCTGTGATATTCAGGACAGGCAAGGAGGACGAGGAATCGGAGTCGATCCTTGCCGAGCTTGCCCCGGCAGGGGTGATATCCAAGTCTGAGGGAAAAAACGGTCTAATCGGTATCCTCAATGATGTGATGAAGTGACATTTGAAACAATGATTCGGAATTGAGGTCCTCAGGACAGTCAGGCCAAAATGCGGTCAGATGACGGGCTGCTCAGCTGTCTGTCTGAGGTTCTATTACGGTATAGACGGGTGAAAACAGGCTGTTTCCGTTCATCTTGTAATAACCCCTGAAAATGCGGTCAACGGCTTTTTTTACACCGGAGGCATCGGTGCCGAGAAGTATTACAAGGAACTGCTGCCTGCTGTATCTTGTCATGACATCCACATCCCTGATGGTCCGGCTTATGGACTGCTCCATATAATACATGGACTGTTCCAGCTCCTCGACTCTGGGAGCCTCACCCTCGGGTATCTCTAGGGTGATCATAATGAGCTTGAAGGGATGGGAGAAGCGTTTTTCAAGGTTAACGATATATTCGTACAGCATTGCAAACTGTCTGTACTCCACATCTATGGCTCCCTTGTAGTCTCCGCTGTTGCGTATGCTTTCCACCACCTTGTCGACGTCAACTAACTCCGGTGGAGCATTTTCTACATCCGGATCGTAGAAATCATAACCCTTTTTTCCGTTCTGTTTTACGTGATAGAGGGCCCTGTCAGCCATTTGGAAGGCCTTGGTATAGGTATCGTCGGAGGAGCACATAGCCATACCTGCGGATAAGGATGCGACCGCAGTTTCGGGATCACTGTCCTTCTTTTCATCAAATTCTTTTATTATCCTGCGGATCACCTCTTCAGCTTCATCCCGGGAAGCCTGCTTTATAAAGAGAATGAATTCATCACCGCCAAGTCTGCAGCATAGCCCGTCAGCACTGTTCTCCTTCAGGGTTTCGCCGAAATACCTCAACACCCTGTCGCCTGCTTCGTGTCCGCTTGTGTCGTTTATCTTTTTCAGATTGTCCACGTCGAAGAAGATGAAGCATCCGCGCTCACCCTCCATGCCCTGTGATATGGCGCTCTCGCCTATGGACCTGTTCATAAGCCCTGTGATTATATCGGTGTTTTCCACAGCATTCTGTGATGAAAAGCTTCTCATTACCTCCTGAAGCAGGATCGATGAGGCTTCGATGTCTTCATCGGTCTCGTATTCTTCATTCTGCGTGATATGGTCGAGCTTTCCCTCTTCCCAGAGGCGGATGAATACCCCGGTGTAATCAGGATCAAACTGTTTTCCCCTGCCGTTGGTGAGCTCTTTTAGTATATGCTCTTTACTGCAGGCCTTTCTGTATATCCTGTTGGAGTTCATGGCATCGAAGGTGTCCGCGATCGCAACGATCCTGGCCTCTTCGGATATTTCAGTGCCCTTGAGCCCGGAGGGATAGCCCCTTCCGTCATATCTTTCGTGATGACTTCTTGCCACATCCTCCGCCTTGCCGATGAGGATCCTGTTTTTCAGTATGTCTCCGCCAACGGTGGTATGGGATTTGATGATATCGTATTCCATTTCCGTAAGCCTGCCGGGTTTATTCAGGATGGCATCGGGGACACCTATCTTTCCTATGTCATGAAGCAGAGCTGCATATCTGAGATCTTCTGTTCTTTCACGGCTCCATCCCAGAGCCTCGGCCAGCATCACCGAATACTGGCTTACACGGGTGGAATGTCCCTTAGTATAGGGGTCCTTTGCATCTATCGCATTGGCAAGGGTATGGATGGTCTGGAAGGACATCTGCTCTATCCTCCTTGCCCTCTCCTCAGCGACAGCCGTCTGCTTTGCGACCTCTTCGTTAAGACTGTTCGTATAACGTATCTCGAAAAGAACGCTCTTATGGTAACGGTACATGACAAAAATGACCAGAAGCCCGTGGAAGAAATAGAGCAGCGGAAAACGGCTCATCTGTATTCTTGTATAATGGCCTGCCACGAGGTTTCGCAGAGGGGTATAGAATAATAAAGTGAAAAGAAGCTGGAAATATATGGTGGCGAATATACCCATTTTTACCGAAAACATATAGCATACCGACAAGGGAACCAGCATGGTCCAGAGGAATGCGAAGCCATTGTTGGCAAAGATCACGAGCAGGGTAAAAACGATGATGACGGCCGGCATTGTGCATAGGATGGAGCCCTTACGGCTTCTGAATCTGTATGCGAAGATAAAAGACAGAGCGCCTGAAACAAAGAAGATCAGAGGATAAACGGCTATTTCGATTCTTCCCTGAAGGATATTCAGGGTTGTCATTACTGCTCCCATCAGCATGACGATGACAGCGGTTATGGCGATATTTGCAAGGTTTCTCTCGTACCGCTCTCCTACAAAGATGCTGGTATCGAGAGTACGCTTTATTTCAAGAAGCTTTTCTTTCATCCGTTTTCCTGTCATTTCAATACCGGGTGAGAACATACAAAATCAGATGTAGTATAATTCTATGTGCAAACCTGTGTCAAACCCTTTCACACGGTTTTTAGAGGGCTTTTTCACACTGCATTGTGAACTTTATACAAATATTCCCCGGATTTTTAAAATGTTTTGTGCATTTTCAGGATATTGCAAAATAATGGAGACAAGCATATCATAATTGCATAAAGCAAAGGCGCTTGGAGGATTCCGGGCGCTTTTTCAGTTACTATCATTATTTATCGACAAAGAGGTCGCTATGGGCTTTTGCCCGGCGGCCTTTTTTGGCGGGATCAAGAAGGAGGCGATGATATGAGTACAGAGATCATGGAATATGTGAGCAGTGAAGTGTACGGTGTCTGGTTTTTGATCGGAGCTGCTCTGGTTTTCTGGATGCAGGCAGGCTTTGCCATGTGCGAGACCGGCTTTTCCAGAGCCAAGAATGCCGGAAATATACTTATGAAGAATCTGATGGATTTCTGCATAGGCACGGTGATGTTTATCTTCATCGGCTTCGGGCTGTTTCTGGGAGAGGATGCACTGGGCGGACTGCTTGGACTCCCGAACCTCGATATATTTACGGATTATGCAAAATTCGACTGGTCCAATTTCGTGTTCAATCTGGTCTTTTGTGCCACAACTGCCACGATAGTATCAGGCGCCATGGCAGAAAGGACGAGATTTATTTCCTACTGTGTGTATTCGGCGGTGATATCCGCAGTGATCTATCCCATAGAGGCACACTGGACCTGGGGCGGAGGTTTTCTTGCCCGGATGGGCTTTCATGATTTTGCAGGGTCCAACTGCATACATATGGTAGGCGGTATCTGTGCATGTATAGGAGCAGCAATGCTGGGACCCAGGATCGGCAAGTACGAGAAGGATGAAAACGGAAAGATCACAAGGATCAATGCCTTCCCGGGCCACAATATCCCCATAGCGGCGCTTGGAGTATTCATCCTCTGGCTTGGCTGGTACGGCTTCAACGGAGCGGCAGCTACAACTGTAGGACAGCTTGGTTCCATTTTTGTCACGACAACGATTGCACCCTCGGTGGCTACAGTGGTCTGTATGATATTCACCTGGGTGAGATACGGTAAGCCTGATGTATCCATGTGTCTGAATGCATCACTTGCAGGTCTGGTAGCCATCACCGCTCCGTGCGATGTGGTGGATGTCCCCGGAGCCATGATAATAGGTGCTGTTGCAGGTATTCTGGTGGTGTTCGGCGTATGGTTCTTTGATAATATCGCCCTTATAGATGATCCCGTGGGAGCCTGTGCAGTGCATCTTATAAACGGAATATGGGGCACTCTGGCTGTTGGTCTTTTTGCTACAGACAGCACGCCTACATACTCTCTTGCGGATGCTGAAGGCAATAAGCTCCTGGGGCTTTTTTACGGAGGCGGTTTTAAGCTCCTTGGCATTCAGTTTGCCGGCATGGCGGCTACCATCGTGTGGACGGCTGTAACGATCATTATAACCTTTACAGTGATAAAAAAGACGCTGGGACTGAGGGCGTCGGCAGAGGAGGAGATAGAGGGACTTGATATCACCGAGCATGGTCTTCCGAGCGCTTATTCAGGCTTTGCGATCCAGGATATGACAGGGACCGTCATGGATGTGAATGAGAACACAAACCTTGGTGAGGATTCATATGACAAGGCTACGGAGGCTCAAAGAAACGCATCCGTGAAGGTGATAAAGGAGGTCACTATACCGGCTGAGGGAAGCGCTTTTTATGATACCGGGATGCACAAGGTCTCCATCATAGCCAAGCTTGCAAGATTTGATCAGCTGAAGAGAGCTCTGAACGATCTCGGAGTCACCGGCATGACAGTAACACAGGTAATGGGCTGCGGCATACAGAAGGGAGCAGGAGAGTACTACAGAGGAGTAGAGCTTGATGCCACGCTTCTGCCCAAGATCAAGGTTGAGGTCATAGTGAGCGGCATACCTGTGGATTCTGTGATAGAAGCTTCAAAGAAGGCTCTTTATACAGGACATATAGGAGACGGAAAGATCTTCGTCTACAATGTTACGAGAGTAGTCAAGATAAGAACAGGCGAAGAAAACTACGCGGCATTACAGGACGTGGAGTAAAGGGAAAAGCAATGGAAGAAAAGTGTGGTGTATTCGGGATCAAAAGCAGAGATCAGAAGCCTCTGGCTCATACGGTATATTACGGGCTCTATGCCCTGCAGCATCGCGGGCAGGAGAGCGCCGGCATAGTGGTGAATCATGACAGGGAATTTTATTCACATAAGGATCTGGGCCTTGTAAGCGAAGTATTTTCACAGGAGATACTGCAGAAGCTTCCTCAGGGTAATATTGCCATAGGCCATGTGAGGTACGGTACCACCGGCGGGACGCTTAGAGCCAACTGCCAGCCCATAGAGGTGCATCACCATAAAGGAAACCTTGCTCTGGCGCATAACGGCAATCTCTCTAATGCGCAAAGGCTTCATAAGGAGCTTGAGGAGTCGGGGGCTATATTTCATTCAACCAGTGACACAGAGATAATAGCTTACCTTATAACCAAGCACAGACTTAAGGAAAAGAGCATAGAGGACGCGGTGTCCAGGACGATGGGGGATATAGAGGGAGCTTATTCTCTCGTTATCACATCGCCGACAAAAATGATAGCAGTGCGCGATCCCTCAGGCTTCAGGCCTCTTTGCTATGGGGAGACGGAGAGCGGAGATCATGTGATAGCTTCAGAGACCTGCGCCCTGTATGCGGTCGGAGCTAAATGGGTGAAGGACCTTGAGCCGGGGGAGATGCTGGTCTTTGACGAAAAAGGAGTCACCTCCAGAAGAGAATACTGCGGCAGGCTGCCAAAGCACATATGTATCTTTGAATATATATATTTTGCAAGGCCTGATTCCAGGATAGAAGGCATATCGGTCCACGGAGCGAGACTTAAGCTCGGGGCGCTCCTTGCTTCTGCCTCGCCTGTGGATGCGGATATAGTGATCGGGGTGCCCGACAGCGGGCTTGACGCAGCTCTGGGATATTCCCATGAGTCAGGCATCCCCTACGGTATAGGCCTTGTCAAGAATAAATACATAGGGCGGACCTTCATAGCGCCCTCTCAGGAAAACAGGGTGGACAAGGTCAGGATAAAGCTGTCTCCCGTCCGCTCAGAGATCGAGGGAAAAAGTGTAGTCCTGATCGATGATTCCATAGTGAGGGGGACTACCATGAGCAGGATAGTAGGGATGCTGAGGGAAGCAGGAGCGAAGGAGGTGCATGTAAAAAGCTCTGCGCCCCCCTTCCTCCATCCCTGTTATTACGGGACAGACATAGACTCAGAGGAAAATCTTATAGCCTGTCATTATTCTGAAGAAGAGATATGCAAAAAGCTTGGGGCAGACAGTCTGTCATATCTTCCGATAAGCGCATTAAGCAGGATCACCGGGGGGGATGATTTCTGTGCCGCCTGCTTTGACGGGTGCTATCCGGTAAGTCACTGTACAGTCCCTATGACTGATCCCAGTGCCCCGATAACCTGATCGCACCATTCATCGAATTCCGGGTCTGCTGTCTGGCATTCCCCGGGATGTGACAGGATATAGTCAAGTGCGATACGCACTCCCCTGTGGAAGGGAACGTTTGTCTTCATTTCCGGGACAAGTCTTTTTATTTTTGAGTTATCAAATACTACAGAGACTGCCTTGTCTCCTGTGAGACTTCCTGTGAAATCATATCCGTGCTTATCTCCGGCTGCCGCCAGAAGGTCGGAGGATATATGGCAGGCCTTAAGCTCTACGCCGAGGGCATCTGCTATGGTCTCATATATCAGATTCCAGGAAAGAGTCTCATCCCCAGTGATATGGAAGGCCTCGCCTATGGCATGCCTGTTTCCCATCAGTCCTGTGTATCCGATGGCAAAATCCGTATTAAAGGTAAGATGCCACAGTGATGTGCCGTCCCCGTGGATGATCACAGGCTTTCCATCGAGCATCCTTTTAAGCACCTGCCAGGAACCTTTGCTGCCGTGCACTCCCAGAGGGATATGTCTCTCATCATAGGTATGGCTCGGGCGGACGATCGTGACCGGAAATCCTTCTTCTCTGTATTTTTTCATCAGAAATTCCTCACAGGCGATCTTATCCCTGGAATACTGCCAGTAGGGGTTGGCAAGGGTTGTGCCTTCCGTGATGATATGATCCCTTGAGGGCTTATGATAAGCGGAAGCAGAGCTGATATAGATATATTGTCCTGTCTTTCCCGAAAAGAGACGATGATCCCGTTCCACCTGGTCAGGACCTGGGCCTTGGGGACGGGGTTTAGGGTTCATAATTGTCCTTTTTCCGGGCATCAAATATCTCTTCAGCCTTTTTTTCTGCTCTGGCAAGAACGCTGGATCTGCATGCGTCTGTTGCCATGTCTGGATGATTCAAGTATAACACCCGCAGGCTGAAGCCGCGAGTATAAATGTGCCCGCTTCGTTCGTTTTTTCAGAGGAGCGAATGAGATTCTTCCCGGCATTTATGATATTATATAAAGGTGCGGATCAATTTAGTATCACAATTAATATTATTTTGATCACACAGAGCGGAAGTGCCAGATAATTTATATTCGGGGTACCAGGTATTACAAAGACAGGAGGAAATGAATATGTCTGTAAAATGGGGTGTTTTGGGAACTGCCGGTATTGCAAGGGGATGTACCATCCCGGGGATGAAGGAGGCTGCAAACTGTGAGCTTTATGCCATTGCCGGCAGAGATGAGGCAAAGGTCGAAAGCTTCAGGAAGGAGTTTGGATTTGAAAAGGCCTATGTGGGATATGATGATCTGCTCGCAGATCCTGAGGTACAGGCTGTATATATTCCCCTTCCGAACAATCTGCATAAGGAATGGGTGATAAAGGCCGTAAAAGCAGGGAAGCATGTGCTCTGTGAAAAGCCCCTGGCTCTCTGCGCTGAGGATGTAAAGGAAATGTTTGAAGCGGCAAGGGAAAACAATGTCTTTCTGATGGAGGCCTTTGCCTATCTTCAAAGCCCCTATGTTTCCATGCTTAAGGAGGAGATCCAAAGCGGTTCGATAGGCGAGGTTGATTATATCAGGACAGAGTTTCTCACCCAGGGGTATATTGATGATATAAGGATACGCAAGGAAACAGGCGGAGGAGCATTGTATGATCTTGGCTGCTACTGTACGTCAATGATCCTGTCCCTTGTGGATTCACAGCCTGACTATGTCATGGCAAACTCCGAATTCAATGAGAACGGCGTTGATATTTATTCATCGGCTCTCATGAAATTTAAGAACGGAGTACGTGCCGCCTTTACCATAGGGATGATATTCAGACCGGAACCGAATGACAGACAGGACAGTCTGTATATACACGGAACTGAGGGCCATATCGTTTCAGATATAGAATACAATCAGGCAGGAACGCTGCATTTTACCGTATTTTCAAAGGATGGGAAGGCAGAGAGAAGTTTCGAAGCAAGACAGAATTATGCTCTTGAGACAGAGCAGTTTGGGAGATGCATCGAAAATGGCGAAGAGCCCCTTGTCACGGCTGATTTTTCGATACGTAACGCCGGACTTCTGGATATGATCCTCAGTAAGATACAGGCCTGATCAGCATTTCCTCTGTCAGTGCCCCGCTGTGAAGCAGTGGGGCATTAAAGTCATGGGTAGAATAAAAGCCAAGGGTATAATAAAGGGCATGGGGCTTACTCAGGAATCCCTGCATCCTGCAACTTCCGGAGCGGCAAGAGGCAGGATCAGGAGTACTGAGAAAACATCGGCTGCAGCCTGCGTCACTTCCACTCCGGTGAGACCGAAATAACGTGGGAGCAGCAGGATCAGAGGGACGAAAAACAGACCGTTTCTTGCAGCCGATGTGATCGAAGCCTTAAAGCCTTTTCCGATAGCCTGCAAAAACATATTGGTGATTATGATAAAGGGAAGGAGAGGCAGTGAGATTGCCTGATATCTGAGCGCGGCCGCTCCAACCGCGATGACATCAGGGTCATCCCTGAAAAAGCCTGTGATCTGCGGCGCAAATACGAGGCATGCCGCTGCCATGACTGTCATGAAGATAAAGCCGCATTTCATACAGAAAAAATATCCTTCCCTGACCCTTTTCTTAAGCCCGGCTCCGTAATTAAAGGCGCATACAGGCTGGTAGCCCTGGCCAAAGCCTATCATTACGCTTAAGACAAACATCGTGACCCTGGTAGTCACGCTCATTCCGGCAATGGCGGCATCTCCGTACACTCCGGCTGCACGGTTTAAGAGTGCAGTGGACACTGCCGCGAGTCCCTGTCTGCACAGAGAGGCTACGCCGCCGTTTATTATCTCCCGTATGTAATATCCGTTTAATTTGATGTTTGTAAAGCTGAGCCTTATATTAACGCCCCGTGTACAGCCCTTCAGAAGAATGAAAAAGCTCATTATCTGTCCGCTTACAGTAGCTATGGCGGCCCCTGTGACTCCCATTCCAAAGACAGAGATAAGAAGAGGATCAAGCACGATGTTTACAGCTGCTCCGCTTAGAAGACCATACATGGCATAAACCGCGCTTCCCTGAAATCTGAGCTGATTATTAAGGGCGAATTGTCCCATCATAAACGGTGCCCCAAGCACTATCACCCTTATATAGGATTCCGTTGCTTTAAGTGTGCCGGAGGTGGCCCCCAGAAACATCGACAGGGGACGGATATAGATTATTGTGAAAACCGCAGTGGCTATGCCGAGGATGATCGCAAGGGCAAGCCCGGTAGCTGCCATTTCTTCGGCTTCCTTTGTTTTGCCGGCGCCGAGCATCCTTGAAAGATAAGTCCCGGAGCCCTGACCGCAAAAAAAACCGAAGGCCTGTATAACGGCCATTACGGAAAAAGCGAGACCCACAGCAGCGATGGCCTCTGTAGAGATGCGGCCGACAAAAAAGGTGTCTGCAGCATTATACAACGCTGTCACCAGCATGCTTATCATAGTGGGCACCGCAAGCCTGATAATAAGCGGCTTTACCGGGGTTTCAGTAAGGGTTGTATATCTTTTCTCTTTGAGCTTGTCTGAATTATTACCCATGATCTTACAAACGTATACTTTATTGTTTTTGGCTCGCTGGGGCAAGATGTTTTCAGCTTGAAGTTTTTTCTCAGCTATGTTAC
>CAMUZQ010000066.1 GCA_947165275.1 uncultured Lachnospiraceae bacterium
CTGCCTGTATCCTGCCCTGCTTCATGAGCAGGGAGACCATGTTGTCACAGATCACGGTATCATCGATCCCCGCATTGACCAGCTCGAATGCGGTAAGCCTTGCTCCCTGGAGCAGCGGCCTCGTCTCATCCGAATATACATGAAAATCATAGCCCCTCTCCTTACCCAGAAGTATCGGCCCAAGTCCCGTGCCGTACCGTGTGGTCGCGAGCGCGCCGGCATTGCAGTGCGTAAGTATCCCGTCACCGTAATTAAGCAGAGACAGTCCGTGTTCCGCTATCCTCATGCACATGGATATGTCTTCCTCATGTATGCTGACCGCCTCGTCAAAGAGCCTGTCCTTTAGCTTATCCGGAGACATGCCGGAGTCAATCCCGGACCTGACGATCATAAGCTGACGCTGTACGGCCCATGAAAGATTGACGGCAGTGGGTCTTGAGGATTCAAGATAAGCTCCGGCCTCCTCAAGCCTTCCCGCAAATGCTGCAGGATCCGAAGACAGGTACGTATCAGCCAGCAGCGCCATGCAGTATCCTGCAAAGACTCCTATACAGGGAGCTCCCCTCACGGCAAGGGTCTTTATGGCGTCATACATCTGCTCCAGAGTGCTTATATTCAGGTACTCGACCTCACCCGGAAGCCTTGACTGATCGATGATTATTATGCTCTCCCGGTCATCTGAAAGTCTGACCGGATCCGTTTCCCTGTATTTCATTGACATCAAAACGCCTCTATCGATCTTGTCACAAGCTTTTCAAAAAGAGGAGCCGCGGCCTGTCCGGCCTCGATCACTTCCTCTCCGGTAAGCTCATGATCAGCTATTCCGGCAGCCAGATTGCATACACAGGAAATGCAGCAGATCCTGAAGCCGCAATGATTTCCGGCTATAGCCTCCACTACAGTGCTCATGCCGACGGCATCAGCTCCCAGCTTCTTAAACATCTGTATCTCTGCAGGAGATTCATATGAAGGCCCCATCGTCTGTACATAAACCCCCTCCTTCAGATCTATGGAAAGCTCTGCAGCCGAGGCTTTGATCCTGTCCCGGAGCTCTTCATTATAGACATGAGTCATATCAGGAAATCTGACCCCGAGCTCGTCGATATTAGGACCGATAAGCGGGTTCGGCACAAAAGAGGAGATATGATCCTTTACAAGCATGAAATCCCCCGGTTTAAAATCCTCTCTTATCCCGCCTGATGCATTGGTAAGGAAAAGGATCTTTGCTCCGAGAAGCCTCATGAGCCTGGTCGGAAGCACGACGTCCGAGATGTCATAGCCTTCATAAAAATGAACCCTGCCCTTCATGCATACTATCTTCTTCCCTGCTACCGTACCGAAAATAAAACGGCCGTCATGACCGGGCGCGGTTGATACGGGAAATCCCGGTATCTCGCTGTATGGGATCTCACACGAAACCTCCATATTTCTTGCATAATCCCCCAGACCTGAGCCAAGCACCAGCGCCGTCTCAGGCTCAAGATCAGTCCGGCTCCTTACGTATTCGAGACATTGCCTTAGCTTTTCATATCTTATATCCATACTACATCCTCCTGATCACAGCACTCTTCATTCTCAAAGATCATCTATACCGTCATCTATGCCCTCATCTATGGGATCATAGCTCCTCGGATTCCTCTCATCCTCTGCATTCCTCGGATCACCCTGTCTTCCGGGATCCTCTGCGGCCTCTCCTCTCTTCCTTCTTCGTTTTGTTCTTTTTGCCTCCATATAGGATTCATTGAACTCATCCAAGATCTTTTTGGCCTTTCCATACTGATTGCCGTTTACATATATGACACAGAGTTCCTTTGCTCCGCCGTATTCACGTCTTTTCAAAAGCGGAACCTTTTCCCAGCGTTCAAGATAGGAAACCCTGTGCTTCACAAGTATTGAAACCACCTGCTTCTTTGCATTGAAATCCGTAGTAGAAAACAGCTCTATATCATTATTATCCATATTTATCACCTCGTATCATATTTTTTTACCCGCGGCCGGGATCAGCTCCCGGTCGAAATGCCGCTTTGCGGTATGTGCCATCCCAAAGCGTGCAGACCTTGTAATTTTATCATATTTGGACGATAATGAAAACTTGAAAACCATAAGGCGCATTAGTTCAGGGGGTCCGGCTCATGAAATATACAAGATATACTATCGAGACCACGGTTGAGGCTGAGGATATACTTGCCGCCGTGCTGGCAGACGAAGGGATAGAGGGCGTGGAGATCGCCGATTCAAAGCCCTGGACAAAGGAAGAGCTTGATGAGATCTTCGTCGATGAGGTCCCGGTAAATACGGATATCCCCGAGGGAGCCGCCCGGGTATCCTTTTATCTGTCTGAGGAGGATGATAAGGAAACGATCCTCCCGGCAGTCCGCCGTGCTCTTGAGGACATGAAGCTTCGCTCTGAGATCGCCTGCGGGACTCTGGATATCTCCTCCTCCGATCTGGCAGATGAGGATTACCTTAATTCCTGGAAGCAGTATTTTCATGCTTTTGAGATCGATCTCCCTGACGGGCGGAGCCTTGCCGTAGTCCCCTCATGGGAGGAAACCTCCTCCGTAAAAGACAGTGATATCCTGCTCCATATAGATCCCGGCACTGCCTTCGGCACCGGCGCCCATGAAACGACCAGGCTCTGCATCATAGAGCTCTCAAGATATGTAAAGCCCGGTATGAAGATCCTTGATGTAGGCACCGGCTCCGGGATACTTGCCATGGCAGCCTTCAGATTCTCAGCCGGAGAGATCACCGCCACCGATATCGATCCCAATGCTTATCCTGCAGTAAAAGAAAATTTCAACAAAAACGATCTGAATGACTGCAGCTTTAATATGATCACCGGAAACATAGTCACGGACCAGGCCGTAAGGGATACTGTGGGATGCGGCTATGACATAATAGTAGCGAATATACTGCCGGTGGTGCTTATCCCCCTTACTCCCGTGATCAGGGAGATGATACGCCCCTCCGGGATCATCATTTATTCAGGAATACTCAATGAAAAAGCGCCTGCCGTAAAACAGACGCTTAAAGATAACGGTCTAAAGCTTATCAGTGAATCCTCTCTTGGAGAATGGTGCGTGATAGTCGCTGAGGCCTAGGCCTACTCCGTCCTCTTGTCCTTTCCTACAAAGAAGAGCGCCACGGTCCCGGGGCCTGTATGGCTTCCTATGGTGGTGCCGATGTAATTCACCACCACCTTGCCCTTAAGCTTCGGAAAGGCTTCCTCGATAAGCGCCACCTCGGCTTCGGCCATATCCATGCAGTCCGACTGTGAGATAAAGCACTTCCCGTCATAGTCCGCTCCGTTAAGCGCATGCTCCTTCATCTTTTCCACGGCCTCTTTTATTACCTTTTTGGAGGTACGTATCTTTTCTCTCGGGATAAGCTTCCCGTCCACATTCACATTAAGCAGAGGACAGATATTCAGAAGGTTTCCGACAAAGCCGGCCGTCCTGCTGACCCTCCCTCCCCTTACAAGATACGTAAGATTGGTCGTAAAGAACCAGTGATGGATATAAAGCCTGTTTTCCTCCGCATAAGCCTTGAGCTCATCGATGGTCTTTCCCTCATCCCGCATATCCGCCAGGATATCCATGAAGAGACCGTAGCCTGAGGAAGCAGCAAGGGAATCGATCACATAGATCTTTCTGTCCGGATATTTTTCCTGAAGGTCTTCCTTTGCTATCATAGCGGAATTAACTACTCCTGATATCCCGGATGAAAGGCTGAGATGCAGGATATCCTTTCCCTCCTTAAGGAAGGGCTCAAAGTAGGTGACAAATTCATCGACATTTATCTGCGATGTCCTTGTCATGGCTCCTGCAGCCATCTTATTGTAAAATTCATGGAAATCCATGCTCTCCCCGAGATCATCCATATACTGCTCTCCGTCTATCTCGAAGTGAAAGCAGCAATATTTTATATCTCTCCTTTCAAAATGCTCCTTTGAAAGATCCGCCGTAGAACAACAGCTGATAATATAATCACTCATCCTAAATCTCCCCTGATCCCGGTCTGCAGATTTTTTTAGTATAACAGTTTTAAAAATCTGTTTCAATTACACACAATCTAAAATCTGACCACCTGTCCGTACCGTCAGACTTTAGCTTTTCTGCTCAGATTATGTTAGAATCGTAAAATAAAATTAACTTAACCTTTCCGGAGGATAGGCTGATATATGCTGCGTTTGGTCTGGGTCATAGGGATATCACTCCCTTTCATCGTTTATTATTTTTTTCGTCTCATCTATGTCGAACAGAATCCTGACAGATTCACGGAAAAAGACAGATATGCCATAGCAAGGCATATGGTGGATCTTGCCATGCGCAATTCCTTCATACACACAAAGGGCTTCGGCATGGAAAAGCTTCCCGCCGAGGGAGGATATGTGATGTATCCCAACCATCAGGGAAAGTTTGATGTGCTTGGGATCATACACGTACATGACAGTCCCTGCACACTTGTCATAGACGAAAAAAGATCACATCTTCCCCTTGCAAATGAAGTCACCAGATTATTAAGAGGTGCAAGACTGGACCGCACCGATATGAGGTCTCAGGTGAACTGTATCATGCAGATCGCCTCTGAGGTGCAGGAAGGGAGGCGATATATCCTTTTTCCGGAAGGCGGATACACCTTTAATGAAAACAGTCTTCAGGAATTCCATGCAGGCGCCTTCAAATGCGCTCTCAAGGCAAAGTGCCCCATAGTGCCTGTCGTGCTGGTGGATTCCTACATTCCCTTCGGATGCAACGGACTTCAGCCGGTATTCACACAGGTTCATTTCCTTGATCCCATCCCTTACGAGGAATACAAGGACTGCAATACCATAAAGATCGCCTCCATGGTAAAGGAGGCGATCCAGACCAGACTTGATGAGCTGAAAAAATAAGACTACGGGATCATTTTTCCTCTATCCTTATTACATCATTAAGGATATAGTGAAATAAAGGATATGAGGTTTGCGCGTTCTCGATATAACCGTTTCTCAGGTCTATCGTATCGGATGGATCCTCAGGATCCACTCCTGTATAATCCCCCTTGAAAACAAATCCCGTATCTCCCCGCTTAAACCTCTCTATCGCCTTATCCATGGCCTCCTGCGTACCGGGGGAAGCGGCCTGCTGATTCAGGTCTATCATCTCCACCCATCCGTTTTCAAAGCCTGCACACACGTCTGTCCCGTGAATATCACCTGAAACCACCTTTTCGATCTTCTTGTCTGCCATCACTGCATCAACCGCAGACACCACATATGGCTCCCAGCATATCCTGGAGGTGATGAGTGAGGATGACGGAGCGACCTCCGACATGCTCTGATTATATCCTACAAAATATACCTGCCTCTCCTGCTGCGCCGACTCACATGCTATAGCCGGACCGATCGTATCCGTATGCTGTGAGATTATGATGCATCCTTCGTCGATAAGCTCCCGGGCAGCGTTCTTTTCCAGAGCATAGCTGCTCCAGGTCTCTGTATAGCGCACACGCATGACAGCCTGAGGGACTATGGACCTCACTCCCAAAAGAAAGGCCGTATAGCCTGAGATGACCTCCGAGGTGGGGAAAGCCGCAACAAATCCTGCTACAGCCTGATCCTCTGTGATGATACCCTCCGAGATCATCTGCTTTATCTTCATCCCGGCCGCTATCCCGCTCACATACCTGCCCTGATATGCCTCACCCTTAAAGGTGTGATAATTTTCCGGTACCTTTACATCACTCATATCCATATATGAGGTCTGGCAGAACTGCACGCCCGGATATTCGAAGGCAAGCTTCATGACAAGATCGCTGTAGCCGTTAAAAAATATGATGTCGCAGCCTTCTCCGACAAGCTCCCTCAACGGCTCATCCATCTCATCATCAAGCACGTTGCTGCAGGTCAGGATCTCAACCCTGTCCCCGTACTTCTTCTCCACTGCATCCTTTGCAAGAGAAAAATTATAGGTATAAGCTGTACTTTCATCATTATCGTATATAAACCCGACCTTCAGGCTGTCCCTTCCGCCGGTAATGTTCATAAGGCGCAGGATGCCTGCAAAAATGATAAGAATAATAAGACAGGTCAGTGCAGTCAAACCATATACTCGCTTCATTCCTTATCTCCTCCCTTGTCCCCGGAAGTATCTTTATTATCCTGCATCTGCTCAGCCTGGATCTGCTTATCTTCCTGTACACGGCGTGCAAGTTCCTCCTGAGTGTCCTTGTCCGCCTTGCTTATCTCTGCACGCTTCTGGGCATAGATCTCGTCAAGATTGATCACGCCCTTATCTATCAGACGGAAAAAGGCATCCAGAGCATTGGGATCAAACTGAGTTCCCCTCCCCCTCTTCATCTCGTTCATGACATAATCCGTATCCATATGATTTCGGTAAACACGGTTTGAGGTCATGGCATCGAAGGCATCGGCAACTCCTATGATACGGGCAAACAAAGGTATCTCCTCACCCTTTAGCCCGTATGGATAGCCCTTGCCGTTATACTGCTCATGATGATAGAGAGTACCGTCAACAACATGCTCCACCAGTGTGAAATCCTTCAGGATCTCAGCCCCTCTTGTGACATGGGACTTCATCTGCGCATATTCCTCATCAGTCAGACGTCCCACCTTGTTCAGTACACTGTCCGGTATCCCGATCTTTCCTATATCGTGCATCTGCGCGGCCTTTCTCAGATTTGAAAGAGCCTTGTTCTTCTCCCACCATTTAAAGCAGTTCATCTCCTCAGCGATCAGCACGGAATACTCCGCCACCCTGAGCGAGTGCTGATGTGTACGTACATCCTTCGCATCCACTGCGTTTGCTATAGCCATGACGGTCTCATTTGCCATATTAAGCTTGATCTGCTGTTTATTCAGCTGTCTTTGGACCACAAGACAGGTGGACCAGATAAGAAAAGCCGACAGGAGCAGGAGCATATAGAGGGTAAATACGGGACTCTCGTAGATCTCTCCCTCCTTCACCAGGTCAAATTTCCTCTCCTCCAGTACACGCTCTCCCGCGCTGTCAAAAATAGCCAGATGGAAGATATACTCCCCTGAAGGAAGATTCACATAGATGATATTATTCAGGTTGTTCTGCGGGACTATCGTCCACTGTGTGTCATAACCCTCAAGCAGATATCCCACATTGGGCTCCTGGATGGTATAATTCAATATCTCCGGATCCAGCTCTATACGGCTGACGCCCTGTCCCACCGTTATGGCCCCCATACGGGCGAGAGGCTGGTTCACTCCATCCAGCTGGACAGAGGCCAGCTGCATCCGGTAGGAGTGCACGTCACTGTTATATTTCTCAACATCTATGATATATACCCCGGTGTCACAGGGAAGGAATAATTCCCCGTTTCCGTTGTCATAGTTCCATGAATTGGCAGTGAGCGAGGTTCCCAGTCCTCTGCGCGCATCCAGAAGCTCCCATACTATGTCACCGCCTGCTACAAGCTCATCTCTTTCCACGACATAGATACCGGCGCTGGACATAACAAAGAGCGTATCCTCGTCCTTGACCCATATATCGTAGTTATTGAAATAAGGAAAATCATCCAGGACGCGTATATTCCCTTCAGGCTCGAGGTAGCACAGGCTGTTGCTTGTGACTATAAAGACTCCCTCTGATTTCGGGTCCTTTACCGTCCTTAAGATCACGCCGCTGCTCAATCCGTCATCCCTGGTATACATATCCGTCACTTCCCCGTCCTTCAGTACAGCGATGCCGTCTCCGTCCGTACCTGCAAGGATAGTTCCGTCACTCATCTCGGTCAGGGTCAGGATCATGGAATTAATGAGACCGTCCTCATTGCGTATGGTACGTATTATCTCATGATCCCTTATATAGCTTATCCCTGTATCTCCGGCAGCAAGTATGGTTCCGTCCGAAAGCCCGGTCACGATCCTTGCCCGGTTTCCGAAGCCCCCGTTTTCTGCGTCATAGTTCCAGGTCTCACCGTCTGCGGAGTACTCTATCAGTCCGCTTCCGTAGGTGCATACCCACAGATGATCATTGCCATCCACATACATGCACCGGATGCGCTTATCCTTAAGAGCAGCAGTAATGTCATTTCTTATCTGGCTTTTGCACTCCTTATCCACGATATCCAGTCCTTTATCTGTACCGATATAATAGGAGTCCTGCCAGAAGACTATGGTATTTACGACCCGCCGTTCCATTCCTATGGAACCGTAAACATCCTTGAAGGGGGATTTCGCCAGACGGAGCAGTCCCAGTCTCGAGGATGTGAACCAGAGATTCCCCTGATAATCACAAAGTATGTTATCGATCGAGTTATTGAAATCGTTTGTATTGAGCCTGTGATAGCCGTTTTGGTCAATATAGGAAACACCGCTGTCCGAGGCTATGAAAAGAGTGCCGTCGCTTAAGTATTTCAGGTTATTTATGCAGGCCACATCCGCGCAGGTTATGACCTGAAGCTGCTTAAAGCTGTCTGCAGAAACATCATAGCAGTAAATATGATTTTTTGAGGTTCCGACCATGAGTGTGCCGTCAGGAGCAAAATCACAGCAGTTAAAGATCTCCTCGCCCTTTGAAAGCTGCATCGAGCTCACGATCCTCGCGTGCTTTATCAGAAAAAGCCTGCCGTCGGAAGAGATAGCCGCCACATGCCCGTTTTCATCTGCGGCTATACTGTCTGCATAATTGATATCCTGAAGGGTGTCTGCAGCCTTAAGTCCGTTATTCATCATCAAAACCTGCATTGCCCCTGTAGTACCTACATAATAATATCCGTCTGTGGAACGGGTGATGCACCTTACGGAATTTGAAGGAAGTCCCGTTTCCTGATCGAGGACATTTACAACCTTTTCACGGATGACTATGGACAGTCCGTTATCATTTGTTCCGATCCACAGACGTCCTTCCTCATCAACATAAAGACAGTTAACGTTTTTGACTGATTCATAATTGTCGATCCAGCGAAACTCACGGCCGTTATAACGATACAATCCGGCATAGGTCCCTATCCAGAGAACTCCGTCATTGGTCTGTGCTATGTCATTGGCCTCGCCGCAGGGCAGACCGTTATTGCTGCTGTACACGCTCTGGACATAATCATTATAGTCAGTGGCTTCACCGGCAGCGGCCGCCTCCGCATTAACCGATGAAAACATCGAAAGTGCAAGTATCAGCAGGAAAACTCCAGCCGCACTGCCCTTTTCGATATCACCGTCTTTTTTTTCCATCCCGCGCATACGCCTCAGCAGTATGACCAGATATACCGCCGCGATCGTCAGTACCTTGTCTGCAAACTCAATTGAAAGCTGTCCAAAGACCGCGCAGATCGCAAAGGGCCATTCCCTGTCAAGAAGATAGTTTATGACTCCGTCTCCCCATTTGTTGCCTGTATAGCCTCCGGCAAAAATCATATTAACCGGAACCGAGACCACAAGCGCCGTTGCCACAGTCAGGGATGCCGCAACCATAAAACCGTAAAATCTGTCAAACCATTTCTGCCTCGCAGCGATACCGACTATGATCCCAAGGGCTATACTGGTCAGGGAATATGCCGCAGACAGAGGATCGACCGTGCTGTAGGCCAGATTTCCCGTCAGTCCCACGATAGCGCCGCATACAGGCCCTCCTATATATGCGCACAGAGTTGTTCCGAAGGAATCGGACCACAGCGGCAGCTCCAGCCATGTGGATAAGAGCCTACCGCCTATATTCAAACAAACACATACTGCGACAAACAGGACTATCTGCCGTATTTTCCAATTCTTCATCCCTTTATTCCTCTTACTGCTCCCATTCCGCAAGATCAGGATGCTCGCCGGACCAGCCGGTTTCCGTTATGCATGAAAGATATGATATCTCGTCAGATGTAAGCGAAAAATCGAACACATCAAGATTTTCCTTCATCCTCTCGAGGGAAGAAGCCTTGGGTATCACAGGTATACCCCTCTGTATAAGGAATCTCAAAAGTACCTGGGCGCCTGTTTTATCATATTCCTCCGCAAGCTTTCTGACCCTCTCGTCACCCAGCACTCTGGCCCTTCCCAAAGGACTCCATGCCTGGGCGAGGATCCTCTCCTTCCTGAGATACTGCAGGGCGTACTCCTGCATATATCCTGCATGAAGCTCCAGCTGATCAAGCATCGGTTTTATCCTTGCCGTTTCAAGCAAAGGCCTTATATGATGCGGAAGGAAATTTGACAGTCCTATGGCCTTTATCCTCCCCTCCTCATACAGCTCCTCCATGGCTTCCCAGGAATCCTGAAGCTTTGTGATCCATTCCTCGTCATTCTGGCTCACCTTGGGCCAGTGAATGAGATACATGTCCAGATTATCGGTCTGAAGATCTTCACATGAAGCGTCAAACGACTCCCGAAGCCTGTCTTTGCCGAGCATGGTGGGCCATACCTTGCTGCAGATGAATATCTCATCTCTCGGTATGCCGCTCTCCTTTATCGCCTCACCTATTTCTTTTTCATTCTGATAAAACCTTGCTGTATCTATATACCTGTAGCCTGCCTCAAAAGCATCCAGGATGGTCTGCTTTCCGTTGTTTTCCGTAGATAGATAGGTTCCGTAGCCGACAGCAGGGATCCTTACCCCGTTGCTTAAGGTGAAGTTTCTCTTCTGCTCCCGCCCGGCTTTTTTCTTTGCTGCATTTGTCTTTATAGCTTCGGATGCTATCTGGCTGCCTTCCTTTATTCCCGCGGCAGCCATCTTCGCTCCCTTTGCTATACCCTCCGCAGCGGTCCTGGTTCCCTTTTTCATCCCTCTTGCAAGACGCTCTGTGCTCTCGCTCTCCGCGAAGCTCTTTACGGCTTCCCCGGCCTGAACCCCAATTTCTCCGACCTTCGCCATGACCTCCTCAAAAGCGTCAGAAATACTTTTTCCCATGATAGTCCCTCCTGTCTCCTGTCATCCTCTTTCAGGTATTGTACCATCCTCATAAGCCGACAGCAAAACCGCAAGCTCTGCTATCTGCTCCCTGAGCTCCCTCCCGGTATCCGTATCCTCCACAAGTATCCTTTCGGTCCTGGACTCTATTATCTCTGAATCCGAAACGATATCAGTCTCGTTCCTTATTGCATCCTCCGCTGATGTGAAGGGCTCGTGCGCCACAAGCCTGAGTCCGTGCGAATTATACACCAGCGTATATCCTGCTATCCCTGTCTTTGACTGATAGGCCTTTGAGAATCCTCCGTCAATTATGAAAAGCTTGCCTCCGCAGAGGACCGGTGATTCTCCCTTTTTAAGCTCCACAGGCACATGACCGTTTACGATATGGGCATTCTCCACATCCTCCAGTCCGAACTCCTTCAGTATACGGTCGACGATCTCTTCATTGTCCCTGAGCCCGTAATAAGGATTCTTCTCTTCCCTGCAGGCCTCTTTATCCTCGATCATATAGCTCTCAAAGGTTGCCATCCTGTCCTTTCCGAAAACAGGAGACTTCGCTCCAGTCCATATATAATACATATAGTCCTGGCCCTTTTTCCGTTCATTCCTGTCCTTTGTTGCATAATAGGCCTTTCTCGCATAGGTCTCCAGGATATCATAGAGGGCCTTGCCGGCATACTCCCTGCCATCGATCCTCATCGACATGAAATCCCCGTTCTCATCCATGGGCACACAGCCATGATAGAGCAGATTTCCGTTATATACCCTGTACATGCTGCCCTTGGAATAAAGGAATCTGACATGCTTCTGCAGCTTCTCGCTGTGCATGAAGGCAGCCGTAAGCCTCTCCATGACCTCCTCCTCTTCAGGAGTGAGCCTGTACGGATCAGACCTGTCTATGGTCGGGAAATCACAGCATTTAAGAGGCCAGGTCTTTCCGTATAGCCCGATGGTCCCCTTATCGTAATCTATATCAGACAATACGAGTCTGTCTTCCATTTCAAATTCGGGACGTCTTTTTATAAGCTGTCCCTCGAGCTTCATCTGTATCACAAATATGGCCTTATGGACCATCTCGTCCATATCCATGTCATGCCTGTTATATTCCTCTCCGGGCCTTATCTTGAAGGGAGTGCAGTCCGAGTCCTTGTAGGTCTCCATCGCAAAGGTTACGAGAGGAACGAGATTTATCCCGTAACCCTCCTCAAGGGTCGCAAGATTTGCGTACCTTACCGAAAGGCGTATGACCGTCGCTATGGAAAGCGGGTGTCCGGAAGCCGCAGCCATCCAGATAATGTCATGATTCCCCCATTCTATATCCACGGAATGATATCCAAGCAGGGTATCCATGATGATATGGGCACCGGGCCCCCTGTCATATATATCACCGACTATATGGAGATGATCTATGACCAGCGTCTGGATCAGATTCGAAAGTGCCGTAATGAATTCCGGCGCCCGCCTCAGCCAGATTATGGTGGATATGATCGAATTATAATATCCTTCCTTGTCCTGTACCTCAGCCTTCTCGGTTATAAGCTCCTCTATCACATATGCAAAATCCTTCGGCAGGGCCTTCCTCACCTTGGAGCGGGTATATTTTGATGCTACTCTTCTCGTGAGCGCTACCAGCCGGTGAAGGGTTATCCTGTACCAGTCGTCTATATTCTCCTCTTCCTTCTCTATGAGAGAAAGCTTCTCCTCGGGATAGTAGATCAGGGTCGCCAGACATTTCTTATCCCTGATAGTAAGCGTATTCCCGAACTCCTCGTCTATCTTCCTCCTGACAGAACCCGAACCGTTTTTGAGCACATGATTGAACTGCTCATACTCCCCGTGTATATCCGTCAGGAAATGCTCGGTTCCCTTTGGCAGATTCAATATGGACTGCAGATTTATCATCTCCGTAGACGCTGCCGCCTTGGTAGGAAACTGCTTCGACAGACTGTATATCAGCTTTTTTTCAAGATCCTCACTACGTCCTGACATGTGATCTCTCCTGTAAGTCAAAATCCTAAATCGTTTAGATCAGTTAATTTTATCACAATTCCCTGATCGTTTACAGTTGCAGTCATACCCCCTTCATGGAATCTCCTGTTACAAGCTGATATACGGTCCAGAAATAATCGCTCATGAAATGAGCCATGAAAAAGACGGTAAGATTAAGAAATGCCCTTTTGGGGATCTCGATATAAATAAAGAGACAGCCCAAAAGTCCGACTACTATACAAAACAGTGTAAATACATTTTCAATATCTTCAAATGACATACTGCATATATTATATCTTATTCAGCAAGTCTGTGGACGTTTTTTTCTTTTTTATACCCCCCGTCCCCGGGCCCCCTTAAAGGCATGTTCGGGTTATATGCGCTCCGGTGCTCACATACCGACATTATCTGAATCAGTAAAGCGGCAATGGGAGATCATCGCCGCTTTCTTTCATAATACTGTGCCTTATGCCGTTTTGTCCCTAACGGCCTCAGTCCTTATAGATCAGATCCATGGCATAACCGTCGAAATTCACGTTAACGGTTATGGTTGCCGGATTCGTGTCGGTATCCGGCAGAGTGAACACCTGCCCGTTCTTTCCCATTGCAAGGATCGCGAACTGCCTTCCGGCCTTCTGATACTCAGCGGGAATCTGAAGCGTGAATGTTCCGCTCTTCAATGAATAATCCGCCTTGCCGTTAACCATCATATTGAATGAAAACGTCTCATTCCATCCTACAGGTGTCGATGCTTTAAATAAAGCCTTTGCTATCTCTCCCTGCTCCTGCCTGCCGACAGTAACTCCGGCTCCCATTCCCGAAGCTGTCATGACAAGAGCCGATTTTTCATTAGGATTCTCCTCCCAGCTTGACGGCTTACTATCTTGATCATGATGATGGTCATCATTGTCCTTGTGATCAGACGGCCCCTTAACTTTTATAGTATAATCCTTTGCCAATCTGACCTCAGCTCCATTGCTGTCCTTGCCGGTTACCGTTACTGTAAATCCGAAATCCCCGGTTTTGCGCGGAACTCCATTGAGCTTTCCACTGGTCTTGTCAAGTGACAGCCAGTCCGGCAGATTATCCGATTTGAATTCAGCATCGCTTATGTTCTCTGTCTCTATCTTTGCTGAATAGTTCTCGCTGACAGTCGCCTTTGGCAGTTTATCCGTCCTGATCCTGGGAATTTTTATCTCATCGCTCTTGCCATTTTCACCACTCTTGCCGCCCTCTTCGCTCTTGCCGCTTTCGCCGCTCTCACCACTCTCGCTACTTTCGCCGCTCTTGCCGCCCTCTTCGCTCTTGCCGCTTTCGCCGCTCTCTTCGCTCTTGCCGCTCTCTCCGATTTTGCCGCTTTCACCATTACGCTTGAACTCGACTTTTAGCGGACATATTGTATAATTCCGGCCATTGTCACCTTCATATTCTAAAACGATATAAGGGCAACAATTACCGTCTTCCTGCTTACTGCCTCTGTACGTGATATTGAAAGATACTTCTACCGGCTGTCCTTTATCTATCTTCTCTTCAAATTTTTTTTCGTAATTATATCTGTCATAATCCATATGCGGTCCCAAACCCGCATCCCATAAATTATCGTCATGGTCATATACTACACGCATATGTACAGCATCTAATGATTTTACAGATCCGCCCCCCGGCCCTGTTACCCCATTGATTTTGATCGGAATAAAAATCTCATAATTGGGATGTTCGCCGTCCACGTATATGGTATATGTTTTATTAATACCTTTGTTTAGAACTTCTTCATACGTACGAGGGAAAGCACCGTCTGCGGAAGCGGCATTAAAATCATGAACTGCATTTAATTCCAAAGTATCCTCATTGACACGCATCGTATACGCATTAAGTTCAAATATTGTCTCCGCCATTGCTTCCTGCGGCACTGCAAATCCGGCCAGCTCCCCTGTGAGGAACGCCAATGTGGCTGCCAACGCCAGCAATCTGCTCCTGTTCTTCTTCATAATATTAAACATTCCTTTCTCCCCCTCCTGCACGTACTGCATACTCACTCTTTCAGTTCTTTCTTCGCATTCTTGGACGGTACTAGT
>CAMUZQ010000067.1 GCA_947165275.1 uncultured Lachnospiraceae bacterium
GACTGAAAAGCCTGATCACTGATGAAACAAAACAATGTCAATACGAAAGGAAGATAAAAGAGAAGCTTTCCGGTGTTGAAACCCGTTTGATAACCGGTAATTCACATACGGCATATGACAGGTTATAATAATGCTATTGGTAAACGTCGATAGATAAGGGCTTGTGTGATTTATGTACAGTTCCATAATCCGAAAGGGAAAGCAATGAAGCAAACAATAAGAAGAACCCTGCTGGTCAGGATACTGGCAGTCATACTCACAGCTGTTGTAGCATCCGGTAATGTTACTCCGGTCTATGCGGCGCAAAAGAGCAGCGCTGTAACGAAAGCCGGCCCGCTTAAGGAACTTACCGGCCTTAGAGTAGCTTATTAGGAGGATACTGCATGACCAGACCGCTTATCCAGAAAAAGCATATAGTTCTTACCGTGCTTTTCACCATCTATATGTCAGAATACATGCTGACTCTTATTCTGATGGACAAGAGTACCTACGGTTTTGAGGCGGTCGGAGCAGCCCTGCATTATTTCAAGATGCCGGCGCTTGCTGCAGGATTTCTGCTGTTTCCTTTGAGCAGGCGTCTGGGAAACAGCATCAAAACCGGACGGATCTGTTATATTTTTTCGAATATCCTGTATATAGCAGGAATGCTGGTCATCATGGATCTTTTCTTTAAGGCTTCATTCTCTGTAAAAACGGCATCGCTTCTCATCACTCTTCTTGCATTGGGTTTTCTCGGCGGAGCGGTATATTATTATGTGGCAGTAGGCTTTATGGGGCATCCATTCCTCGGAAGACTGATGGGGATCGGTGGAGCCTGTTCTTTTCTTATCCAGATGACAGTTCAGTATCTTATCCCTGCCGACGGGACTTTCATTATCCTGTTGCTTATCGGATTCGCTTTCACGGCATATGTATCATTTGATGCAGGCGAAAAATACGAGTGGATGTTTGATGAATCGCTTGAATATGCGTCAAAAGGTGATATCAGTCTTCCGGGTACAGGGAAGATAGTTCTCGGGGTGGCGGTAATGATGCTGTTCTATCTGATATACGCAAAGACGGATACGATACTTATTTCCATGAATTTTGCAGGAGATATGGCGATATATGGATGGCCAAGGCTCGGCGGAGCTGTTGGATATCTTCTGGCAGGCTTTCTTTCGGATCTTGGCAAGAGGAAATGGCTCATGGTCTGTGCTTTCTGTATGACCGTTCTATGCATATCCATTCCCTTTATGATAAACGAAGGCTTCACCTACGCTGCGTATTTCTTGTATTATGTATTGGTGGTATGCCGGATAGTCTATATGAATATGTTCTTCTGGATCCTTGCACCGATGACCTCCCGTCCGGAACTCTGGGCGGGGATGAGCCGCACATTAAGCTGTGTTCTGGAAGTGATACATCCGCTTTTTTCCGGAATATCAGTTCTTTCAACGCTTGTTCTTGAGACAGTTTTCCTTGCTGCAGCACTATTCTGTATCGCTTTTGGCGGTTATCTTCCGGGGGTTGGACCAATGGTTTCAGGGCAATCTTCCGACAGCGATACTGAGCCGGACCCGCAATCCGGAAAAACATCTTCCGTTTCTGCAGAAGATTATCTTAAAAAATTTGCCGAAAACAGCGGGCTCACTCCCAGAGAGACGGAGTTTCTTGAGGCGCTGATAATGACAGATACCGATGTTGAGGGAATAGCCAGATCTTTTGGACTGACTCCGCGCACGGTTCACAGACATATCAGCAATATCTACGAAAAGACCGGAACGGATTCAAGATACGCTCTGATGCGCTGCTTCTACAAATCCAAAGAAGAAGCATTATCCAATGACGGGGAACAGGTTATCCAGAAAGCCTGATTCACATCTGTTATAATTTCGGGGAAAATCCTATCAATCACATATTTAAATACATGTGTTATAAAACCGGCAGCCACGCATGTTTTGCGAAAATGTCACTAAGATGACGCTAGGCGGAGCACATATTGTGTGTTAGAATTCCTTCTCAATTAGAGGAGAAAGACTGTTTAGATTAAATAATTTTGTGGCAGTCTCAGGTTGATCAGAGGAGGAGTTGTTGAAAATGTTGAAAAGCATGAAAAAGCAGAGAGCAGGTTTGCTGGCATTACTCGCGGCAGCAGTATTTCTTATGAGTGAGGTGGTCGGATTCGTAAATCCTCAGGAGGCGTTGGCTGCGATTGATGTTGAGAAAAATGTAAATCCAAAAGATGGAACAGTCGGGAAAAAATATTGGGCTGGTTACATTATGGGAGAAGAATTCACAAATGTACATATTTCTGATTTGAATAAAAAAGGGGATTTACCTGAAGGGCTTGATGTGACAGTAGAAAATGACAAAAATAAGAAAAGGGATTATTTGGTGCTCAGTGGAACACCGGTGAAAGAGGGAGAATATAAGTTTTCAACGACTTGCCATATGGTGTCAGACCAAACTCCGAATGGTAGGAATATAAGAATGAATTGGACATTGAAAGTAAATCCCTCTCAGGATCCTTATATTGCTACAAAATCCATAAAAGGAACTGTAAGCGAGAATTTAAGCGCGAAGCTTGAGGCGAAGAACTTTGACGGTGATGTGACATGGAGTCTTACGGAAGGCAGTTCAGAAAAACTCAAGGAGTATGGTCTGGCTTTTGATAATGGGACGATATCGGGTACTCCTGCAAAGGAAGGTACTTTTGATATAGGGGTTATGGCAAAAGGAAAAAAGAACGGAGAAGACGCAGCTAAAGATGGTACTGTAACTATAAAGATCGGAACAAAATCGGATGATAAGGATCATGATGACCATGATGATGATGATGACGATCATGACCCCGTGAACTGGAGTACCGATTCGCTGACTGTCAGATATTTCGTTGACGGACATTATGCGACGAACTTAAAGAGCGGCAAGATACAGCAGGGTGATGCTGCAAAGGCAGTATTTACGGCTTCAAAGCCTGCCGGCTGGACGGAAGCATTCTCCTTCAACCTCTCATTTGATGACAAGACAGACTATACGCTGAAGAATGGCATACTTACACTTTATATCCCCTCTGATTACATCAAAGCCGGGAGACAGTATGCTCTGATGGGTATGGATCAGGGAGGACAGGTACATATCTATTCTGACACGGATGCAGTGCCTGGAACTGTTACCACTGCTCCGCTGAATCTTCAGGGATATGCAATGGAGCTGATATATAAAGACTGATTTCCTTGCGGAATGAATAAGACAAATACACAAGTGAGCAATGGATCTGTATGTTCTGTGAGGAATAAATACGGAGCTTCAGAGATCAGCTTTGGAACCGCGAAGGCGGTTCCAAAGCTTAATAGTGAAAAAGAGCTTTATTATGCAACCTGAAAATTATTACAAGGCGTAAAAATCTCATAACCACACGTTTTAGCTAACGCGACCAGATCGTTGGCATCCTCGCACTTCCTGGCTTTCATGATCATTTTTCATAACATATATATGGACAGCGATAAGCTTATTGTGATATTACATTATACAGGTGACAGCAGTAGGTTACCCTATAAAGAGACGATGGAACTTATTGAGGGCAGAAAGCGAATAATATGGTGTTCGAACTCATGAAAAAAAGAACAGTTTTGATCAAAACAGCGTGTTTCCTGACAGCATTGATCGCGGTCGCGATGCTTGTCAATGCCTGTTCCGGCCAAGTATCTGACACTGATCATGCTGCTGTGACGCGGCTTGATGATGATGGTTATTTGTATTACATGGATTACACTAAGGACTATTATGGTTCGGAAGTGATGGACGCCATGAGAGAAATCGGTTATATCGATCCCGGCTGCTCGGTCTTTTTTACCCATAACGTTGAAGGAGAGCCCATAACCTGCAGAAATTATGATTATGCGCACCGGGTATCGGAAGAAGACCGTACAGTGACGGGACTGAACATCATCCTTCACTGCAAACCTGAAGGCAAGTATGAATCGATCGCTGTGGCTGATGCAGTCTGGTGCGACGAAAGCAATCCGCTGCTGCAGCAGGGCGGGCCGGACAAGAAGGGCTTTGACCCTGACATGCTGGATATCCTGCCTTATCAGTGTATGGATGGGATCAACGAAAAAGGACTTTATGCATCCGTTCAGCGTGTAGATATCAAGAAAGGAGATCAGCCTTGCAGATTTCCGGCCGGATCCAGCATGCTGCTGCGTTACCTGCTGGATGACTGCGCGAATGTTGATGAAGCTGTCCGGAAGACGAAAACCGGCATCCTTATACCGGAAGACTGGCAGGACTGCCATTTTATGGTATCTGATGCAACCGGCCGCAGCGTCGTGATCGAGAGCCGGAACAGTGTGATCCAGGTCATTCCTTCTGATATCTGCACTAACTTTTACCTGGGCAGCGATGATATGGAGGATTCTTACAGGAATGGCAAGCTCAGAGAAGAGGCCGTAAAAATGACTGATGAAGATACAACGTCGAATTACGATTACGGTTACGGTCATGGTTATCATCGCTTCGCGGCGATCCTGAGTCAGCTGGAATGCTATAAGGACACAGAAAAGAATGATTATTATACCAGAATGCCGGAATCCGCTGCTCTGGTGATACTCCGGAGTGTGGCTCAGAACTCTTATACAAGTGCCGCCGGCACCTCCATGACACAATACAGCGTTATCTACAACAACGAGAAAAAAACAGTTGAAGTCTGGCCGTTCCAGAATTATTCAAAGTCGTTCATCTTTGATGTAGAAGGACGCCGCCGGGTGGACCTGGGGGACGGGGTCTAGGGACCATAGGTTAACATAATTTGGTCTCTGGAAAAATACTCTGGGAAAATATGATGGTTTTAGCACAATTCACTGATTTTTCTGCCATCTTATACATCTGGATCGTATAATATGATATAATACGTAAGGAAATTCAGGTAAGATATAGATTTTCCATACAAAAAAGCAACTATCAACGGGCAGGAAAACAAGCTACAAAGAAAAGTGGAGGATTTTATCATGAGCGAAGAACTTATTAACAGCGATTTCTTTAAGAATCTGCCGGAGGAAGTAAAGGAAAAACTCTTAAAATGCAAAAGTGAAGAGGAAGCCATGGATATCCTTAGGGATAACATGATCGAAGTCCCAGCGGAAGAGCTTAAAAAAGTCGCCGGCGGCGTAGAGTATGGATGCGATGACTTTTCTACCTTTGATACTTATTGAGTGCGGTACAATTATCAACGGGCTGGAAAACAAGTCATCAAAAAAGCAGGAGTTTGTCATGCGAGAAGAGCTTATTAACAGCGATTTCTTTAAGAATCTGCCGGAGGAAGTAAAGTAAAAACTCTTGAAGTGCAAAAGTGAAGAAGAGGCCATGGATGTTCTGAAGAATAACATGATCGAGATTCCGGCAGATGAGCTTAAAAAAGTTGCCGGCGGCGGAGATAAGTATGGCAGCGGATGCGAAAATTTTTATATGTAAAACTAAAGCATAAAGAAAAAGCCCGCAGGAAACATATTTCCTGCGGGCTTCTTCTGCTTACTTCAACATTGTGTCAGCGGTCTTCAGCACCGCCTGATCCGGCTGTCTGAACTCTCTTATGTGATGTCAATGTCTAAGGATCAGAAAATAACCTCTGACTACGAACTCAGGCGGTTATTTTCTTTTTTTATTTCTGATATAATGTCGGCATGATGTGTCGCCAGAACTCATTTTCAATTTGTAAAAGCCGGAGGAAGCTTTGGGAAGAAAAAAGACTGCCTACGAGGAGCTTATAGGAAAGAGAGTTTTTCAATCATATGCCGAAGAGGCCGGTTATATTAGCGATCTGATCCTGAAGGGAAAGATAACTCCGATCAGGGCATCAGGTACAAACGGGAAGAAGCCTGCGATGTACAGGCGCTACTGGGTCATTACCGAGGATGAGGATTATTCCGAGCTCATGGAAGAGATCAAATACAGGCTGTCGCCGGAGATCAGCATCGATTATTACAGGAAGCATCCCGAGGTCTATGCCAGAGAGAGGGATCTGGTCAAAAAGCTTGATGATTATCTCAGAAACAAAGCCGGAATACTGAGTGTCCGGATCTCGGAGAATGAGAGAAGCTATGCCATATGGGGAATGGAAAAATTCCTGTCCGGAAACCCTGTTGTCCGCAACGGCTATAAAATAAGCGCAGCTGACATATTAAAGCATTGCGGGGTCAGCATTGAGAAGCTTAATATATACAGGACTAATGAACCCTTTGCATATTATTCCATAAACAAAACAACTCCTCAAAATATATTGGTACTGGAAAATCTGGATCCGTTTTACGGCATGAGAGCGCACCTTATGGCAGGGAACAGTTCTATCCTGGGTGTTCCGGTGAGCACTCTGATATACGGAGGCGGGAAGAGGGTTCTGAGCTATTTTGAAAACTTTGATCTTTTTGCAGAGGATCATATAAAGTCAGAGGATAATGTCTTTTATTATTTCGGAGATCTTGACTATGAGGGTATAGGCATATATGAAGGTCTTGCAGAGAGAATGAGAGGGATAATTGAGATCAGACCATTTGCAGAGGCTTATATTGAGCTTTTGAAGGATATCAGGGAGGAAGAGCTTCCTTTGTCCAAAGAGAAGCAGAACAGAAATGCAGGAGATGATTTTTTCAGCCGGTTTGATACCGGATACGCGGACATCATGAAGCATCTGCTGGATAAAGGAAGATATATCCCTCAGGAAAAGCTTAACATATTGTCTTATTGAGGTAAGGATGACATATGATTTTTTGAAAAATTTCCCTCAGAGAATGAAAAATGTGGGACTATATGCAACTCTTGCAGGAAATATCACGTCCAGGACAAAATGGAATGAGTACGGCTTTGAAAAAAATAACGAGAGGATAAATCTGGTCTTTTCCGTACTTCTTTTCATCATGGAGAGATCCCTGCGTGAGGAAATATGCACATTGGATGACATAGCCGTATTCATTGACGACATTAATGATGAATATTACCACAAGGAGCTGAGCTACGACGACTGCCTGTCTCTTTCTGATTTCATAGTCGATGTCATCCTTTCAAATGAAGGAAGGCAGATGTTCTTTGAGGGATATGATTATGAACAGGGGATTTTCCGCACCATAAACATAAGATATGTAAAAAACAGGATAGTTTACAGCGAGGGTGAGGTAAGAAGGACTTCCTTTCTGCTTACAGATGACGGATACAATCTCCTGCTGTCAACCCTTGAGGTGGAGAGCAATCTGCGGATAAGCATACAGGAAATGATATTCCGGCTCCACCTGGAAAAGCAAAGCTATGACAAGGCAGTCGATGATATAAGGAATATATTCCATCACATAAGGATACAATATCAGAAGATCATGGATGCCATGCAGAGGGTGAGGAAGAATGCCCTTGATTATTCTGTAGGAGAGTATAATGCCATACAGCAGGAGGATCTGGATGTCGTAGCAGAGACCAAGAATAAATTCGAGGGCTACAGACAGCTTGTGGATAACAGGGTAAGGGAATTTGAGGAAAGGAATATCGACGCGGCAGGGCTTACAAAGGAGGATGCGGAGAAGCTTAAGAATCTGAAGCGTATAGGGGAATATCTTGACAGGACTATCGATGAGCATCAGAAGATATTGAGCAAACATATGGATCTCAAGGAGCTGTATACAAAGGAGCTTGAGAGTCTGTCGCAGGTTGCCAGGATCAAACGTTTTTCCCTCAGAAATGATATATATGACAGGCTGCTGGAGGAGCCGGAGGCCATAGCGGATCTCAATATCATCTTTTCTCCTCTTTTCAGAGCGGATCCGGATAAGATATATAATACGGATAAGGTATTTATTCCCCACAGGGTCAACAGGAGGAAAAAAGAGGAGGAGATCTCCGAAAATATCGAGTTTGACGAGGCCTTATGGGAGGCGGAACAGAAGAGGCTCAGGGAGGAAAAAAGAAAGAGATATGAATCAAGCCTGGGTTTTATTCTTCGGGAGGTATGTGATAAAGGGCGGATCACTCTGGAGGATATCAGGGATAAGGCAGGTACGGATCCGGGAGAAACAGAAAGGCTTATACCGGATATAGATGTCTTCAAAGAGGTTATGGTAGAGCTTTTGAAGGCGAAGCATATAGATATCGGGGAGATAAAGACCGAGCGGGGTGAGGTCATCACGGATTCGGATGAGATATTTGAGCTTAACCGCATGCTTCTGGATCTCCTTGAAAAATATGATAAAGACAGGGTTATAAAAGCGATATCAATAGAGAAGCTTGAGGATCCGCCTGTTGTATTTGAAAATGTCAATACCACAGACGGCAGGGTAAGAAATATAAGATGTTCAAATGTGAGGATCACAGCAGATGGCTTATGAATATGATGAGATAAAGATCAGTCAGGAGATCTTTTATTCGCTCCTTAGAAATCATTCACTGGAGGAGGAAAAGGAGACGGCTTTATTTAATGCTTATCTTGAAAATGACAGGATACAGATGCTTGTCAAAAGCCAGGGAGAGGCTGCCGACAGCCTGATCGAAAGATATGGGAGCGTGATCTATCTTATACCCAGGGAGGAAAATACCTATCTCGGGTATTCCAAGACTGCCCTGAGAGAAAGGCTGTGCAAGTCTCAGTCAACGGACAGAGATTATTATCTTTCTCAATTTGTGATACTTATCCTCTTTATGGAGTTCTATGACGGTCAGGCTGTCAGCAGCAAGACAAGGGATTATATAAGGCTGGGTGAGCTTCAGAATATAATCTCCGAGAGACTTAAGGAGGGCTGCGACCGGTACAGCGAGGAGGAGCAGGAGAAGCAGGGAATGGCCTTTAATGCAATGATGGAGGCTTATGAAGCTTTGAGGTCCGAGGAAGGCGGGAGCAGAAAACGGACTACCAAGGAAGGCTTTTTGTATAATATCCTGAAGTTTCTTGAGGAACAGGGGCTAATAGATTATATAGAGCGGGACGAGATGATAGAAACCACCAAAAAGCTGGATAACTTTATGGATTGGAATATCCTGAACAGTAATAATTATGACAGAGTGAGGAAGCTCTTCAGAGAGGAAGACAGTTCAGATGGGAACCATTAATTCGGTAAGGCTTATAAATATCAATTACAATAATAATGCAATAAGGATCAATGATGAAATATTGCATTTTAACGGAGAGAGCACACTGATCTCCCTGATGAACGGCGGCGGCAAGTCCGTGATGATACAGATGCTCACGGCACCCTTTGTGCATGCGAAATACAGAAATGCAAAGGACAGGCCGTTTGAGAGCTATTTTACGGGCTCACGTCCCTCCTTCGTATTGGTTGAATGGCTCCTTGACGGTGGAGCAGGGAAGCTGATGAACGGTTTCATGATAAGACGGAATCAGGAGGATAATGAGGAAAACCCGAATCTTCTGGATATCATGGGGATCATAAGCGAATACGACCGCCCTTGTCTGCAGGATATCAGCAATCTTCCTGTTCTTGAAAAAACCAAAAAGGAGATCACGATAAAGACCTTCCTGGAATGCAAAAACCTCTTTGAAAGCCTGAAAAAAGACCGTGATAAGAAATTTTACTGCTATGATATGAATCAGTATGCACAGTCAAGGCAGTACTTTGACAGGCTTCGTGAGTACAAGATCGACTTCAGGGAATGGGAGGAGATCATCAAAAAGGTAAATGAGAACGAATCAGGGCTCTCGTATCTTTTTTCGGACTGCAAGGATGAAAAGGGACTTATAGAAAAATGGCTCCTTAAATCAGTTGAGAAAAAGCTTGATCCGGAAGGCGCAAGGATACGGAGCTTCAGGGATATAACGGGGAAATACATAAAGCAGTACAGGGATAATGAAACCAAGATAAAGCAAAGGGACAATATCAGTCTGTTTAAGGACAATGTGGTCTATGACAAAGAGAAGCCCGGTGCAAAAACACTGACCGAAAACTATATCGGGAAACTGACTGTCAGGGAGGAATGCGCTGACAGGATAGCCGATTTCAGAGATAAGGTCGGGAGCTTCAGTGATGAATATGCGGGTTTTATCAGTGATGTGGAATCTGAAATCGATGCCGCAGAGGAGAGCATAAAGCATATTGATTATGAGAAATACTCCTATGAGATATACGGAGTCGATGAAGAGTGCAGGATAAAGACTGATGAGAGCAGGCTTACGCAGATGGAGCTGGAGCAGGCAGAATCAAGGCTTAAGGAGGTCTCAAAAAAGCTTAATATCCTTCAATGCGCGAAGAGACGGGAGGAGTGCGAGGATATAATCTCGCAGTATAATGACAAAAAGGCCCGGCATGCTGTATGCATGAAGGAGAATGAAGACCTGACCCCGAGACTGGAGGCTTTGGGGAGAGCTTTGTATGCTTATCATGACTCAAGGCATGGAGAGCTTATCGGCAGAGAGCAGGACCTGCAGAAGGAAAAAAACGAAAGGTCTAGGGACAGGTCAGATAAACTGCAGATCCTTGAAGGAACAGGAGCGGAGCTCGATAAAAAGCTGGAGGAAGCAGGAAGGATCAATGGCGCCATAAACAGCTTCTCAAAAAGAGAAGACGAGTTCAATGAAACTTATCATACGGAGTTTACCAGAAATGTCCTCGGAAGATATGAGGATGGAATGCTGGAGGTTATGGCAGAGGATATAAAAAGGGAGATCCAGGCAGCTGAGAGGGAGAGACATCAGACGGCGGCTGACAGGGATATGGCTGAGCGGCAGAGGAAAAAGCTCCTGAGTGACAGGGAAAGCGCCCTTGTCAGACAGACCAGGCTTGAGACGGAGCTCAAAGAAGCAGAAAAAGAGCTTTCTCTTTTTGAGGCCGAGAAGGAGAAAAGATCCGATATATTAAGGTTTTTGCAGATGGACATGACGAAGCTTTTTGACAGTAACGCGATCATAGATGCTATTGACGGCAGGCTGAGTCAGCTGGATGCAGTCATAGGTGAGGAGAATGAACGTCTGAATCTGCTCCTGAAGGAACTGAAATCCCTGACGGAGGGGGAGATAATGGAGCTTCCCAAATCCCTTCAGGAGGATTTTGGAAGACTGGAGCTCGACATGATCTCCGGCATGAAATGGCTGAGGAATAACGGATATCCCAAAAAGAAAAACGCGGAGCTTGTAAAAAGGAATCCTTTTCTGCCTTATTCTCTTATACTTACAGACAGTGAGCTTAAGAGGCTTAGGGAACAGAAGGATATATATACTTCACTTCCGGTTCCGGTAATTTCACGGAAGGATCTGGAAAAAGGGGTTGTAAAAGGGACAGGAACCGTAGTGGAGCTTGACGGGATCAGTTTTTACCTGAACTTCAATGAAGCGTTTCTCGATGAAGAGCTTCTGGCACGGATGATAGAAAGAAAAAAACATGAGGCAGAGCTCGCAGAGGGAGTAATAGAAAACAGAAAAAATGAACGCAGGGAATATAATCTCAGACGCGGCATCATAACAAACCAGAGGCTCACGCCTGAAAGCTATGAAGGAGCAAAGACGAGGAAAAGCAGCCTTGCAGATGATCTGACGGAAGAAAAAGAGAATATTAAGAGCATAAACGAAAGGGCTGATGAAAACGAAAGACAGATCATAGCTTATACGGATAAGATAAGGGAACTCGACGGTACGATACTGTCGCTTCGCGGCAGGCAGGAGGGTATTGAAAGATTTTCGGCGCACTATGTTGAATATTTAAGCATTCTTGAAAGAAAAACCAGGGTCGCCGCAGAAATTGAAGAGCTCAGGGAAATGAAGCATATCACAGAGGGGGTTCTGGAAAGACTTGACCGGGAGATAAACGAGCTGGACAGGAAGCTTTCGGAGATAAGGATCGGGATAAAGGAAAACGACAGACTGCTGTCTGCATATGTGCCATATAAGGAAAAGACAGAGGATCCGGGTTTGTCGGATAAGGACGCGGGAGAGCTGGAATCCGAGTTCAGAACCATAAAGGAGAAATACACAGGGGAGCTTTCAGAGCTTGAAAAGGATATGGAGCGCCTTGACGGGATGCGTCGAAACGGGCTGAAGGAGCTTGACAGATTAAGAAAAAAGTACGGACTGACACAGGATGATATAAGTGATGTGAGATATGACGAGATCCTGGAGGATGAGCTTGGGATAAAGGAGAAGGAGCAAAGCGGGATAAGGAAGAGTAAAACAGAAGAGCTGCACAGGATCGAGAAGGATATCGTCAAGCTTGAGCAGAGAAGAGCGGATCTTGTGGAAAACATGAAGAGGGATACCGGATATGATGAGATACTGCCGAGGGAGAGCATATCGGATTCTGATTTCGGCTCGAGGAAGAAAAAGCTTTTGAATCAGAAAAAAGGACTGACTGAAGAGCGTGAAAGATTGAAGGATAAGCTGGGACGATACCGGAGCATGCTGGATTCCCTTGGTGAATATGAGGATATAAGGAGGAGCAGGCCGGTAGAATGGGACTGCGAGCTTCATGATCTGTCTGCTGACAGATTAAAGAGCCTGCTGGACGAGCTGAGACGTGATTACAACAGGGCAGGGAATGAGATCCAGCGATGCAGGAATGCACTTTCTGACAGACTTAATGAGATTCTTAATATTCCGGAATTCTCGGATCCATATTATCATAAACCGGTGGAGGCTATGATCAGGCTTCTTGATTCTCCGGAGGATGTGATGACCCAGATAGAGATCACCGTCCAGTCATATGATACGCTCATGGATAAGATCGCTGTGGATATATCAATGATCGAGAGGGAGCGGGATGAGATAATAAGCGAGCTTATGGAATATATTGAAAACGTGAATGCAGGTCTTGGAAAAATAGACAGCAACTCGACTATTTCAGTCAGGGACCAGAGGGTGAAAATGCTGCAGATCACTGTTCCTGACTGGCAGGAGAACAGAGAGACCTTTTCCCTGAAGCTCAAGGATCATATGGAGGATGTCACCGGAGCTGTGATCAAAATACTTAACAGGAACGAGAACCCGGAGGAGTATATCGGATTAAAAATAAATGTAAGGACTCTGTATGATGTTATCGTGGGGATAGGAAACGTGGGAATACAGATATATAAGGTCGAGAAACAGAGAACCTATCCGATAACCTGGTCTGATGCCGCAAGAAACTCCGGAGGCGAAGGCTTCCTTTCGGCATTCATAATCCTTTCAAGCCTTCTTTACTATATCAGGAAGGATGAGAATGATGTGTTTGCCCAGAAGAATGAAGGGAAGGTCCTGCTGATGGATAATCCTTTCGCACAGACAAATGCAGAACATCTGCTAAAGCCGATAATGGATATGGCCAGAAAAAACAATACACAGCTCATATGCCTTACCGGTCTTGGCGGTGAATCGATTTACGGCCGTTTTGATAATATATATGTTCTCAATCTTGTCATGGCCAGGCTTAATGGAGGCATGCAGTACCTCAGGACAGAGCATACCAAAGGGCGTGAGCCTGACAATATCGAGGTGTCCCAGGTAGAGGTCTATGACCAGATCACCCTGTTTTGAGCACGGACCCGGATCAGAGTCAGACCGGTGACTGCATGATGCGCGCAACAATAATACCGCAGGGAGTATCTGCAGACTGATATACTGTTTAATGATCAATGAGATTTACGGGAAGCCATTGTCTGCAGAGGGAGACTACAGTATCATAGAGTTAAACGGGGAGTAAAAATTATTGGTCTTCTGATGTCAAAATGAAGTAATAAAGAAGGATCGGAGAGTAAAGAGAGGCCTTATAATTACAATAAATCTTCTGATAATGGGATTCATTCTGTTAATTATCACAAGTTATGCGAATACTAAGGCGGAAGAGAGCTACGAGAACGGGATCATCGCCTTTGAAAAGATGACCATGACCACCAATCAGATCATTTCCAATTACCTTGAGGATGAGCAGCATCTTTGTGATATATGGGCAAATTATATAAACCGTTCAGGGCAGCGATCTTCGCTGTCGGCAACGGGAAAATGACGGTGGATGAGGCTGTTGCTGCATACGGAAACATCCCGGAGGAGTAGAAAAGGTGGATCAGTGAGAAGTGATATGCTGCGGGAGGATTGAGCCATGACGACCCCGGTTATACTGATCGGTCTTAGATTTGAAGAGACTGAGGAGGCTTTCCGGCACGCCCTTAAGGAACTGGAGAGCCTTTGTGAGGCGTGTGATCTTGAGGTACGGGATATAATAACACAGACCCTGCCGCATCCTGATCCTGCGACTTATATAGGGAGTGGAAAGACAGGGGAGGTGGCTTATTCCGCAGCTGAAAACAAGACGGAATATGCGGTCTGCCTGGGAAATCTGACACCTGCGCAGATGAAAAATCTCCAGAAGGCGGCAGGCATCAGAATATGGGACAGGACAAATCTGATCCTTGAGATATTCTCCAGGAGAGCCCGAAGCAGGGAAGCTAAGATACAGGTTGAGCTGGCATATCTGCAGTATATGCTCCCGAGGCTCTCCGGGATGTGGCAGCATCTCGGACGACAGGGCGGCGGAGGAGGCAGCCGGGCAAATAAGGGGATCGGTGAAAAGCAGATCGAGCTTGACAGGCGTCAGATCTCCCACCGTATATCGGAATTGAAAAAAGAGCTTGCCGGCATAGAAAAGACAAGAGATGTCCAGAGAAAGGGCCGGCTCAGAAAAAAGCTGCCTCATGCAGCGCTTGTAGGCTATACCAATGCAGGAAAATCGTCTCTTATGAATTATCTTCTCGAAATGGGAGACAGGCCTTCAGCAGCAGATGATAAAAAGGTCTTTGAAAAAGACATGCTTTTTGCCACTCTTGATACCGCTATACGAAGGATAGATATAGCAGGAAGAACCCCCTTTCTTCTGTCAGACACTGTCGGCTTTATCGAGGATATTCCCCCTGATCTGATACAGGCTTTCCGTTCGACCCTGGC
>CAMUZQ010000068.1 GCA_947165275.1 uncultured Lachnospiraceae bacterium
TCAAAACCAGCCAAAGGGCTGGTTTTGTTATACCACAATCACCGGCAGGCGCATAATCAGGCTCTTCTACTCCGGAGGACGCTCAGGATCCCCCTGCAATCCAAATTTCATGGTAAGCCTGTTTCTGTCATCTGCCCTTTGATACATCATTTCCCTGGAGTAGAGCCTTGCAAGCCTTATGCCCATCCCTCCGGTATCCAGTTCGTCTATTTCCTTATCCGGAAGCTCGGACCTTACGGGATCGAACGGGATCCCGTTATCCAAAAAGGTAACGGAATATGTATCTCCGGCCCTGGATATGGAATAAGACACCTCATCGGCACCGGAATAGCTTACGATATTGGCATATATCTCCTCACAGACCATGATTATGGTCCGGGTGCAGTCGCTGTTTCCCAATGCTCCCAGTATCTCATTTTTTATAACGGAAAAGGATTCAAGCTCAGGCTTCAGCTCTGTCATCACCTCATCCTTTTTCCGGAAAAAAGCCCCATTGCCGTTCCGGTCTTTATCGTCAGGAAATATGGCTCCCCGCATAAGATCAGGGGCTGGTTATGACCGGCATTGGCGTAGGTGAGAAATCCCGTTTTTGTATCCAGTACTGACACAAATACAGTTGCAAACATATTCTCGGGATTTGCCGTGCAGATATCGCGGTTCACATCCATCAGGGCATCCGCCAGACCACGTCCGGCCTTGAGCTTTTCACGAAGCTCGGTTTTTACCATGACCATGAAAAGAGCAGCTGATATTCCCTTTCCTGAGATGTCTCCGACTATGATGCAGATCCTTTCCGGGTCAATACCGAATATATCATAGAAATCTCCTCCCACTGATCTGGCAGGCTTTTCAAATCCATATATATCGTACCCGTCTCCCGGATATGTATACTCCTCGGGAACTATACCGCACTGGATTTTTCTTGCGATATCAAGCTGTGTCTGATTCTGGATCCTGTCCCTGGTCAGGTGCTCGATATCACTGAGATATCCGGAAATGTCAGCGGTCATCTCATCAAAGGAGTCCTCGATATCGGAGATCTCATCCTCAAAATACCTCCGGCGTTTTCTTCTTTCACGGGAATTCTCTCTGTCCTTTACATAGTTTCTCATTTCCATGGAAAGATTCTGTATGGGTTTTATCACCGCCTGTCTCATTAAGATCAGAGAGAAAACAAAGATAAGGGATGCAAATAAAACCCTGATCATATAGATCATCCGTGCATCCTGCTCACTGATATCCAGGATCCTCCTGAGGCTGAAATCCTCTCCGATCAGGCATATGATATCACCGTCATCATCAGTGACAGGTATCACATACATATATACTCCCCCGTAATCATTTTCCACGAATTCATGGGCTCCCTCGATATCCCCGTTCAGTATGTCCCTTTCCGCCTGATAGATTGGACGGGTATTCGGGGATCCGAAGCCATATTTCTCATTCATCTCCAGGTCATCTTCATCATCACTTGAAGCTATGACGATAAAGTGCTTCCTCTCATTCTCATCAATTGTATAGATATAAAGATTCTGAACTGTACAGGATTCGCAGATATATCTGCAGACATTATGGATCCTGTCACGGTAAGCCTCATCCTCCAGAAGAGCATCATACCCTCCGGTCGACCCGACGACTGTCTTTACAGCTGTAGCCACGGTCACAGCCAGATCTTCCCCCTGACGGACCGCATACTTGATGATGATCCGCTTCACCAGCCCGGAGCTCAGATACCCCGATGCTACTACCGCCACAATGAAAAGGATAGCGGTACGTACCAGTATCGACAGTTTTATACTTTTTCTGTTCATTCAAACTTTATCTTTCTGTCGATCCCGGTTGCCTTGAATATGCTCATAATGCCTGCCGATGCATTTTTAACCATGAAAGCACCGTTCATCTTCTTATGAGCGCTCACGACCTCCCTGACGCCTGAGGATGAGATATACTCCAACCCGGCAAATTCAAACACCAGGCTTTTTACATCCTCTCCCAGTTTATCAAGCTCAGCATGAAGCTCGGGTGCTCCCTGCGTATCAAGCCAGCCCTCCACTGCAATAGTCGCCTCACTTCCGTTTACTGTTTTTGTGATGTTCGTTTCTGTTCTCCTCTAAAAAAGCGTAGTTTTGTATCCGGCTTCTGATTAATTGAATTTCAGATCTGATCCGATCCGTCCTCAGCTGCAGATATCCCATTATACCTGAGTCCCATCATGGTAATATCATCAAACTGGGGCTCCTTCCCCACGAAACCATCTATCTGCTGCCTGATATAACCCAGAAGCTCTTTGGGGTTTGATGATGGAGCGCCGGCAGCTGCCGTTAAAAGTCCCGCTTCTCCAAACAGCTGTTTCTCATGCATCGCTTCCGTGACTCCGTCTGTATACTGGAAAAACACATCCCCGGCCTGAAGCCTGATCGTCTGCTCGCTAAACAGCTCGGCCCCGTCCGGACTGTCGGAAAAAAGGCCTAGCGGGATCCCGCTTTGTTCTTTTTTAGTGAACTCCCATTTTCCGTTCCTTTTAAGCAGCGGTTTTTCATGTCCGGCATCCGCGAAGCACAAAATTCCGGTAGATATCTCCAGGATCCCCAGCCATACCGTCACAAACATCTGCTGCCTGTTATTCTCACAGATCTCAATATTGGCATCATTTAATATCCTGGCGGGGGATTTTCCCATCTTTGCCTGCTGTGAAAGAATGATCTTGCACAAGGCCGTAAACAGCGCTGCAGGCAGTCCCTTGCCCGATACGTCAGCCATCGTAAGGACCAGGTGGTCGTCGTCCGCCAGAAAGAAATCATAGAAATCTCCGGCGGTCTCCCTTGCAGGATCCATACATGCAAAAAGATCAAACTCCTTTTTTCCGGCAAATACAGAATAATCAGAGGGCAGCATTGCTGACTGTATCTCTGCCGCCATTCTGAGCTCAGTGTCTATGCGTTCCTGCTGGGCCGTTATCGTTGTGAGCTTTTGTGTATTATCCACGATATGATTCTGCATGGACAGGAATGCCCTGTACAGGTCCCCTATCTCATCGCTGGAACGGATCGGAAGCTGCATTACATCGTCCTGTGTATATGCCGTGCTGATACTTCCAAATTCCCTTGCCGCTTCCGCCAGCTGTTTCATGGGCCGCGTTACAAATCTTCCCACCAATAACATGCTGATCATGATCGAAACTGCCATCTCGATCAGGACAAATATGGCACAGTTCACCAAAAACCAGTGGCGCTGCCGTATCATATCGTTCATATCCATGTCAACACATGCCAGTCCCACCACTTTGCCTGTTGAATTGTCCTTTATAGGCTCACAGGCAGTACACAGCCATCCTTCTTTTGAGTGATATACTGTAGGCGGTATTCTCTCATTATCCGCATATCCGGCAAATTCCGGCAGTTTTTCATCCACAGCTCCGATACAGAGAAGATTTTCCTGCGGGTCCACGAGAGTATACGTATTTCCGTTTTGACAGTACTGGATGTAAAGATCGGCTTCTCCGAACGCCTTTCGCGCTTCATTATATGATTCGACCAGTTTTTCATACCTGTCGTACAGATCATGTAACTGCAGCCATTCCCGTATGATCTCCTCATCGTTTTCGGCGACAGCCCTCTGCCTTACCTGTCTGAACTCATCCGTGTTGATCGCTTCCCAAAGATGCTTTGTCAGCCTGCTGCCGTTATCGGATACTGCGATGGCAGCCTCTTCACATCTTTCAAAAAGGAACGCATCTATCTTACGGCAGTATGCTCTGTAGCCTGTGAAGATAAGCGCAAGGGATACCGCAAGTATGACGAGAACTATCCATATATTCAGTTTGGTACGAAGGGATAGCTTATTCAAATTTTATTATTCGGTCCACTCCGGTAACGTGAAAAATATCCATCAGTTCGGGAGAAGCGTTCTTTATGATAAAACGGTCTCTCATCTCTTTACAGATCATCACCAGCTGCCTGATCCCGGCAGAGGAAATATACTCCAGCTTTTCCATGTCGATCACAAGCGTTTGATTTTTATCATCGATTGCTTCAAACTCTTCTTTTAATTCAGGTGCGGATACAGTATCCAGCCAGCCATCCAGTATAAGGGTGACCGTGTTATCGTTTTCCGTTTTTGTGATTGTCATTACAGATAAATCCCTCCTTTTTATGTTCCTGTATTCTCCGTAAGAGTCAGCCTTTTCTATCTGTACAGAATGCTTTCATCAAAGAATGCCATCCCCGCAAGATCCTCGATGAATTTCCTTATATATGTCTCGTCCGGAGTATTCCAGAAAAATCCCGAGCGCGCGAGTACCTGATTGGTATATTCACATTTTTCTTCCACAAGTACCGCACCCTCAGCGAAGTCCCTGTATGCAAGGATGCTTGAGAGGATCGCTGCCTTCTCCGGATCCTGGTCAGCCTCCTGCAGTCTTTGAAGAAATACTTCGTCTTCCACAAGTTCGATCTTTATGCCGCAATCCTGCATGACCCGTATGACATCAATGGCCGGCGTACTGTGGTTATTCACAGCGTGGAACAGACAGCACTCCTTCGGTGTCCTTGCCAGATACATGAAGCTTCTCGCACTCATGTCAATGGGACCAAAGCGCATATCCTGATTCATTTCGGAATACGGGAATGACTTAAGTATCGCATAGCTCCTGAGCTGTCCCATCGCGGAATTGGTCAGGAAATTGATCTGGAATTCGCCGTCCGATTCCCTTGCAGACAATGCGCCCACACGTATCACCTTCGCATCCGCTCCCTCCCGGGCAACTGCCTCCAGAACTATCCGTTCTGACAGAAGCTTTGAGCTTAAATACTGGTTGTCCGTGATCTGACCGAAATACAGGCTCTGTTCATCAAGCTGCCTTACTTTCGACGGGTCCGCACCCTTCATGTAACCGCCGACACTTGTCGTCGAAAATTGGATCAGGCGGGCTCCAGTTGCAAGACAGAACTTTAGTGCATTTTTTGTACCGCCGACGTTGATATCCTCTATATCCGTGCCGGATGAAAAATGTTTGACATTCGCCGCGCAGTTAAACACTGTATCAATGGGCAGATTCTCCAGGCTTCTGAAGAATTCATAATCTGTAACATCACCTTCGACGACCTCGATCCGGTCCTCCACCTCTGTCAGAGGATTCTGGAAATAATAAAACATGCTGTACTTCAACCGGTCCAAAGCACTCTTATATTTCCCCTTCCTGACAAGGCACCATGCCTTTCCTTTCTCATTTTTCAGGAATTCCTCAAGCACATGTATGCCCATATAGCCTGTCGTCCCCGTCAGCAGGATATTTCCTATAGGCCTGGTCTTTGTGCCGTCAAAGTATTCAAGGGTGTTTTCCGATAGTACCCTGTTGATGTCCGTGTAATCATAATCTTCAAATACATTCGATGAGCCCTGCAGCTGCTGCCCGTTACCCCCGTCAGTTTTATAAAACATTGCTGCAAGCGCGCGCGGTGTTTTGTATTTAAATACATCTCCGTAGGACAGCGTATAGTTCTCTTCCGTTGCTCTTATCATGACACTGGTTGCCGAAAGCGAAGTCCCGCCGCAGGCAAAGAAATCGTCCGTTGCGCCGATCCCTTCGACACCAAGCACTTCCTCAAACAGCCTGCAGAAGAATTCCTCCGCCTCGTTGGCGGGAGCCTCATATTCCTTGTGTTCCGGGGCGTTCTCTACCTTAGGCAGCTTCTTTTTGTCAACCTTGCCATTAGCAGTAAGAGGCATTTCGGCAAGCTTCGTCAGTACCCCCGGGATCATATAGGACGCAAGAGTCTTTTTGATCTCCTCCCGCACCTCATCCGGGGATACATCACTGCTCGCCGTATAATAGCCGGCCAGGAACTGGTTATTCTCCTTTCCGGTCATGATAACGATGCTGGTCAGCACACCGGGAACTGCATTTATGGCATTTTCGATCTCTCCGAGCTCTATCCTCAGGCCGCGCAGCTTGACCTGATTATCAGCTCTGCCGTGGAACCTCAGCCGGCCGTCTGAAGTCCAGGCGGCGAGGTCTCCGGTCCGGTAGGCACGGTATCCGTCAAGAGTAATAAACTTTTCCGCCGTAAGCTCGCTCATACCGATATAGCCCCTGCCGACACCCTCTCCGGCAATGACAAGCTCCCCGGGAAGAAGCGGGGGAAGTATCCGCAGCTGTTCGTCAACGATATAAGCTCTGACATTTGAAGCCGGGCGTCCTATGGTGATCAGTTTGGGATCCGTCACCGGATCCATCGTACAGCTTATGGTTGCCTCCGTAGGTCCGTAGCCGTTCATGATAAGCGCGTTGGGGCTTACGGAGCGGATCTTGTCAAAAAGCGATGAGGGAAAAGCTTCCGCACCCAGATCATATGAAACAATATTGGCAAACGCCTCCTTCATCACCGATAAGCCGACGCAGTTGGACAGGAAGGACGGTGTACAGCTCATGACATCAACATGTGAGTCCACCATCAGCTTCGCGAGCGCAATGGGATTGTGTATTTCCTCTTCCGTTGCCATGCATACCGTCAGACCGTGCGTGAGCGGAATGAATTCCTCCATGATCGATACATCAAAAGTTATGGCCGAAAGCGCAAGAGACACATGACCGCGCTCTGTATATCCGCATGTCTCAGGGTTCTTCTGATTGGCATTAAGGAAGTTTTGCAAGTTGCGGTGGGTGAGCATTACACCCTTCGGCCTTCCGGTGGAGCCGGAGGTGAATATACAATAGGCCAGATCATCCTTCTCCACGCTCTGGCCCGGATCATCACATCTCTCATCCTCCAACAGCTTTTCCACGCTTATTACAGGGCAGGCAAGACTTTCCAAAAAGCTGCCGCGCTCCTTAATGATATCCTCAGTAGCGATCAGTGCTGCCGCTTCTGAATCTTCCATCATCGCCTTTATCCTCTCATCGGGGTAGTCAGGAGTGATGGATAGGAATGCCGCTCCGGCTTTCAGGATTCCATTCCGCACAATATATACCTGCTCGGTTCGGGGCAGGATCAGGGCAACGATCCGTCCTGCAGCACCCAGATCGATCAATGAATGGGCGACACGGTTCGAACTCTCATTAAGTTCACGGTAGGTAATCTTATTTGCCGCAGTGACAACGGCCAGACGCTCAGGATACTCTCTGGCAGCATCCTCCAGCAGGCTGTGAACTGGGCAGAACGGTATATCCACCTTTGTATCGTTCACTTCACCCAGGAAGCCTTCCGCCTCGGCAGAGGTCAGCGTTATATCCCCAAGCCTCTTACAGCTCATCAGACCTCGTATGATCATACCGTATATATCAGCCATCCATCGGATCTGACTGTCGGCATACATATCCTCACGATATTCAAAGACAACAGAGTATTCGCCGTCCTTCTTCCACACATCCACACTCAGAGGTTCCTTGGCATCCTCAAAAGGTCGATCGATCTGTATGGCCCTTTGTCCTGCAAGAGTGAATTCGGAAAAAGAATCTCCCTGATAAGCGAATATGATGTCGGCATTCACATCAAAATCCCGGACTGCCTCAGCAAATGAATAAAGATCATTTGCTGTCAGCTCCCGTATCCGGTTCTGCACGGAAAGTATAAAGTCCGTCGTCGCGCTGTCCTTATCACAGGCTGCATATACAGGATAGGTCTTGACCAGCATGCCAGTGATATGCATGGTCTCCATCCGCGTCCTGCCGTTATAGACAGCTGAGAACAACGCCTCATCACAGCCGCCCAGCCGTGCCAGCAGAAAGGCAAAAGCCGCGGTGAACAATGCATTTTCCGTCACCTTGTTTTCACTGCAGAAAGCAGTCACTTTCTCCGGCATAATACCGTTAAGCTCGCGTTTTACGACCGCCGCTTTTCCTGTCTCTTCCGTGTCGGAAGACCTCTCCGGGGCGGGCAGGGAATCAATACTTACACCGTCAAAGATCCCTTCGTATACCGATTTTGCCGCGGCAAGTTCTGCGCTGTCACGGCGCTTTCTCTCATCCAGGGCAAGATTAAAGGAAGAATACCTTTCCTTTTCAAGTGTTTTGCCCTGATATGCCTTTTCTATGTCATCCATCAGCACGGCTACAGAGGTTCCGTCCATCAGTATATGATGGAATACCATGGAAAGGTATACTGACTGTTTGCTGCGGATTATCCTGAAGGAAAAAAGCGGGGCATGCCTCAGGTTAAATGCTGTCCTCTCGCCTGAGAGCGAGCTTTCCAGCTGTGCATCATCAAGCTCCGAGGTTTCTGTCGGGATCTCCCATTCAAGGTCCGGATACGCGACCATCACTGCCGCAAAATCCTTATCAGGCTCGATCGAGCTCTTCATGGCAGGGTGTGCCTCAACTGCAGCACGTATAGCTGCGGCCAGGCGATCTGTATCGGTATCCGCTCCCACCTTCAGAAGCACGGGAATATTGTATTTATCACTGGTCTCGTCCATCTGGCATTCCAGGTAAATACCCAGCTGGGTCTGAGTAACAGGCGCTCTTGACACCTCCTCTGTGCTTTCATCGGTATCCGTCTGACTGCTGCCGGCTTCACGCCAGTGTGCCACCAGCGCATTTTCGATATCCATAAGGCTCATATCGCGAAGCATATCCGACACGTCCGGACACCAGCCATACCTGCTTTCCAGCAAGGTCATAAGCTGTACGGCCGAAACAGAGGTGAGACCTTCATCAGGAAGCGGTATGTCCACTGCCGGCCTTCTGCCTCCGAGTACCTCTGCACAGATTTCCGACAGCTCCGTCTCCAGACTCGTCAGCTTCCGGCTGGTATCTTTGTTTTCTTTTACTGCATCTGATTCCGGTTTGGGAAGTGCCTTGCGGTCTACCTTTCCGTTGGCGTTGACAGGCAGATTCTCAAGCCTGACAAAAAAAGCGGGTATCATGTACGCCGGCAGGGTTTTTAAGAGCTGCTGCTTTAATTCTTCATCCGTGAATTCCTGATCCGATACATAAAAAGCGGCAAGATATGTGCTGAAATCATCCGTAAAATCCTTCACCGCCGCATCCTCTATTCCGGTGATATTCCGCAGTGCAGCCTCTATCTCCCCGGGTTCCACGCGCTGGCCGTTGATCTTGACCATCCAGTCCTTCCGGTTAAGGAAAATGATATTCCCGTCCGGCAGAGCTTTGGCCAGATCTCCCGTTTTCAGCATCACGGGATGGCCGTCCCTTTCCCTGAAGGGATTCTGTATGAAGGTCCCGGCGCTTTCTTCAGGACGGTTAAGGTAGCAACGGGCAACAAGGCCGGTAAGGCAGAGTTCTCCTTCCCCGGCTTCATTTCCTTCCTCATCAAGAATATAGGCTTTAATATCTCCCATCGGCCTGCCTATCGGGGTGTTCTCATATGCCCTGTCAAGGTAAAATCCCAATGCGCTCGCACATGACTCGGAAAGGCCGTAAGCGTTTATGATCTGAAAATCCTCCGAATAGATCCCGCTCAGTCGTTCGCCTGCAGTAATGACCATGCGCAGCCGCGAGCCCGGGGAGGTTTTGAAAAACCGCAGCATTTTGGGACTGATAAATACAGCAGTCACCTGATGCTCCGCCAGGATCTTCGACAGCTGCAGAGGATTTTTCATAGCGGATACAGGGACCAGGATATTGACCGTTCCGAGCACCAGTCCGCAAAACAGGAAAAGCTCTCCTGCTATGAAGAAAAAGGGGGCACCAAGGCCAATCACATCGGATCCCTTAAATCCGGCAAACTGTATGGTCCTGTTTATACTGTCCAGAAGTGTGCGGTGATCGATCAGGACCCCCTTGGGATTTCCCGTCGATCCGGAAGTATAAATAATAAAAGCCGCATCATCAGGCGTGATTGGAACATTTCCGGAAACAGGAGCATGATCGTTCACATCCTCCAGATAATCCGGTGTTATCACTGCCTTAGCCTTACAGTCCTTACATATATACTCAAGCCTGTCGGAAGGATATGCATCATTCAGCGGTGCAAAGGCCGCTCCAAGCTTTATTGCAGCCAGTATGGAGGCTGTATAATCAATGCCATGCGGCAGTATAACAGCAACCACATCGCCCTTTACAACTCCCTGTGACCGAAGCTTAGCCGCAAGCCTTCCCGCCATGATATCAAGCTGCGCATACGTCAGGCTGCTTTCTGCTGCAGGATCGATAACCGCGGTATCATTACCATGATCACGCACTTTCGCTTCAAAAAACCTGATGACAGTATCCATTTTCCGCTCCTCACTCCTTTACCATACCGATTTCCAGTGTCGTGTTATTCAGATCCAATATCCTCATATATGTGATATTATCTGTCAGTGTACGGATCGCCTCGATCCCGCTGTAGTCATATTGTTCGCTGTCAAATGTATAATCCGTCGGATCAAACGGGATCCCGTCGTCGCGCTGCCTGAGCACCAGGCCGTCATCAGAGACCGAAAGCATGACATCTATACTGCTAAGGCTGCTACCGCCGTGTTTGATCGTGTTGACAGCCATCTCCTCTACCGCCACCGCCATTTTGTTGGCACGCGATCTCTCCACCTTACCCTCACAGAAGCTGATGATCTGGCGCGGTATATGGGGTGTTTCCTCCAGGCTCGGACCCACTGAAAAATCCAGTACCTCCTCCTCTCTCTCCGGCAGAAGAAGGATCCCCTCTCCCCTGTTGCGAAGCTTCACCGTCAGCACCGTAAGGATTGCCGTAACAAGCTCCCCGGCAACCAGTCCGCACATCATGAAGTTCAGTGTATCTGCCCCGGTCATCCTCGCGATCATGGAGAAGATGAATACTGCCGGAAGCAGAACCCCACAGTATTCCAGTATTGTGATCATGTTGGCATATCCGCTGTGCTCAGTCGTCTCATAGTATGAAATGAAAAACCGGTTGAACACGTAGCCCGGCAGAGCCAGGAAAAAGATTCGCAGTGCGACCTGTGCAGCCGACAGGATACTCTCATCATCGATACCAAACATTCCGGCCGCCTGTCTTGCAAATATAAACAGGATAAGCAGGAGCAGTGCGAGCAGCGTATAGGAGTACACCAGTATATTCCTCGTAATGGAACGCAGCCCGAAGTAATCCTTCTCTCCATAGATCACGCCGCCGATCTTCTCCATTGCCCCGATGATCCCACCGAGCAAAAGCTCCACGATCAGGATGATATTAAGGCACACCGTGTAAATGGCAACACCGTTCTCACCTATAAATCTGATTATCATTACATTCATGACGCTGTTTCGCGTCATCTCACATATGATGCTCAGCATGGCCGGAACACCGGTAATAAATGCCATTTTAAAATATGTCCCGGTTTTTCTTACCGGATTGACCAGTTTCAGCATCCTGCTGGGGGAACGCACATAAAACGGAATGACTGCCAGTGCTATCCCATAGCCCAGTATCGAGGATATGAAGGAACCGGGAGGTCCGATATTGGTATGCGCAAGCAGTATATAGTCAAATATGAGATTGACAACATTGGAAATGACCACATAGACAGTCGACATCGCCGGATTGTTATCCACTGCCATGATGTTCATCATAAACAGACAGATACCTACTATGGGCGTTCCCAGGAACATCACGCGGATCACATTTGTCACGTCCGCGGTCAGAACACCCTGCCCTCCGGTGAGCATTGTGGCGACCGGTCCGGCAAACAGCGAGCACAGCATGAATAAGGCGTCACTGACGAACACGGCAAAAAGGCAGGAAGAAAACACCTTTGAAGCGCCCTCCAGATCTCTCTTGCCCAGGCAGTTTCCGACTACGATGCTGCCTCCGACTCCGAGCATCCAGCCGGGGATCTGGATGACCAGCAGGATAGTCCCGCTGATCTGCACGGCAGACATTGCATTGGTCCCGAGAATATTGCCTACCAGGATAGTATCCACGACATTCCCTACCTGCAGAGCCAGATTGGTCATAATGGCAGGGATAAGATACTGAAGCAGTCTCGTCCTTATAAGTTTCTCGTTTCGTTTCAGAATATCAGTCAATTTATCTCTGTTTTATGAAGATATGCAATATTTTACCATTTGACGCCTTTCAGGAAAAGTTTAACTTTCTACCGTTCACGGCGCTCTCCTGACATTACCATATCACCGGTTTTTCCGGGAAAAAGCTTTTCTGTCAGCTTTCTTACGCTCTCATTCCTTCTCCTTATCAGGACGGTTGTATCTCCCGGATAGGCAGCCAGTGCGGAATGGGCAGAAAACCTCATCATTTCAAGCAGATTATATCTGCTGTCAGAACCTGACGAGCTGAAAAAAACCGGCATCATCAATCCGGAGGGGTATCTGTGCACCAGCAGGAACCCGTTGATCATACCATCCGTCATCACACAGCAGGATACCTTTTCATCAAACCAGTCCTTGGGCAGATAATACATATCCTCAAGACTCCCGGCATTCCGGTTGAACATGATCTTTATCATCCCCTGATCAAACATATCATTGTCTATCGATCCAAGGCTGCGGATATAATTCGGAGCTTTTTTTCTTAAAGCATGCACCTCCCTTAACTCACTCAGGGGTATCCTGAGATCCCTGCTCTCTACAGGCAAAAGCTCAAATCCCGAAAGTGACAGCAGCTTCTCCTCACTATCGCCTGTGTCCGCCAGCTCAAAAAAGGATCTGCACACGTCCTCTTCAAGGACTCTTTTGCTGTATTCTTCCAGGGCATACTCCAGATATTCGGAATCCGTGTCGTATAACCACATTATCTCCGAGGAGGTTTCCTCATCCCTTTCAACAGACTTAAGCTCCCAGATCAGTGCAGCTTTCAGACTTTCATCCAGATCATCAAGGCAGGCTACGCCTCTGAAATAATAGCGTGAAATATCCTCAGCCCTGTCAGGGTCCACCACATCCATATAATTATTGATATTAAATTCCTGCAGCTCCTGAGTGATCATCTTTTCATTCCCTGCCTTCTTATCTGCTTTAACAGATGCTGCCTCAGCATTCCTTCTCATCACTGTACTTCAGCTTCGGCTGTTCCGCAAGTTCTTTCAAAATATTATAAGTCCCGTCTTCCTTCTTTTTATCGTATACGAATCACGCTCTGCACTGGCAATGCTTTCTATAAATCTTATTGTCTCCCCGGCTCTGTCAGTAAAGATGACATTATCATCCCGCCAGTCCATATCCATGGCAAGCTTCTTAAATGCCAGAAAAAGCTCCATGGTCCCGCCCGTCTTTTCATCACTGATGAGATATGAGATCTCAAGATCACCGTCCTGTCTTCTGCTTATCAGCATGCAGCCGTCTATCCTCCCGTCTCTGCCCGTACGTATAAGACTGTGGCTTAAATCATCAGTCTTCCTCTCAAAGGGTATCCCGCAGCTGCGCAAATAATCATATAGATCATCTTTTTTTCAAAATCAGCAAGTGTGACCACCCGGCCTGTGCTTTTATGCTCTTCTTCAAGCCTGTCGATCATCTCGCTGTATATCAGCTCCCTGACAGGGACAGAGTAGCTCTCCCTGTCCTCGTCTGTCAGGAATCCCTCCGCCTCAAGAAACTCCTGAAGATTTTCATCATCTTCCGAAAAACTGTTTTTCACAAAACAAGAATATCATATCAATTTAATAATGCCAACCTGTGACAACTCCCGTTTTCCCATAAATTTGAGTCATTTCCATTGCCGGTTTATACTAATATGGTTATTCCTGATCAGACCGGTCATTACGTATCGGCTGTACCGGTCTGACAGCTTACATTTTGTACAAGGAAAGGAGAAAGAACATGGCAAATTTGGAAACAAGACCCGAACTCAAAGGAACTCAGACGGAGAAGAATCTTATGGAGGCTTTCGCCGGCGAATCACAGGCAAGGAATAAATACACCTACTTCGCCTCCAAGGCAAAAAAGGACGGATACGTACAGATAGGCAATCTCTTTCAGGAGACAGCAGATAATGAAAAAGAGCATGCCAAGCTCTGGTACAAGATCCTTACCGGAATAAATGACACTGTCCAGAACCTTAAGGATGCTGCCGACGGAGAGGCTCACGAATGGAAAGAGATGTATCCTTCATTCGCAAAGACTGCCAGAGAAGAGGGCTTTGACGATATCGCAGAGCTTTTCGAGCAGGTAGCCGCTATCGAAAAAGAGCATGAGGAGCGCTACAGAAAGCTTATCAAAAATATCGAAGATGGGCTCGTATTCTCCAGAGACGGCGACATGATATGGCAGTGCGCAAACTGCGGACATATCGTAATCGGTCCCAAGGCTCCCGACACCTGTCCTGTATGTAATCACCCGCAGAGCTACTT
>CAMUZQ010000069.1 GCA_947165275.1 uncultured Lachnospiraceae bacterium
CATCAATTTCGCTGTCGTCGGAATCGTCTTACTCATCAGAATCATCGGTGCCTTTTACCTTGACGATCATTTCTTCTTTCAGCCTTACAGATAATGAGCTCTCAGCTCCTCTCCCGATACCGGTGAAAGATATGCCGGAGCAATGTCAAATACAGTCTTTCCTCCTGTGACACCTTCATTGTTAAGCCGGACAATGGCACGTGCATAGGCAGTAAGCACGGCTCCGGTAAATTCAGGATTGGAATCAAGCTTCAGGCTGTATTCTATCACATGCCTGCTGCCTTTTATCCCTGTCTCCCCGCTGTATATCACGGATCCGCCGTGAGGCAGGCCGCTGTGATCGCGCTTCATCTCATCATCTGTAATGAAATGGACCGTGGTATCATAATCAGCAAAATAATTGGGCATGGTCTTTATCTCATTCTCGACCTTAGCCGCATCCGCACCGTCCTCCAAAACCACGAAGCATTCCCTTGTATGCTTTTCCCTGGTTGTAAAATCAGGAGTTTCACCCTTTCTGACCCTTTCAACTGCCTCCTCCACAGGGATAGTATACTGCCTTGCATCCTTAACTCCTTCTATCCTGCGGATCGCATCCGAATGTCCCTGGCTTACTCCCTTGCCCCAGAAGGTATAATCATGTCCGCCGGGAAGGATCGCCTTCGCATAGAGACGGTTCAATGAAAACATCCCCGGATCCCAGCCACAGGATATAAGTCCTATCCTTCCGCCTTTTTTCGCAGCAGCGTCCACATCAGCGAAATGCACCGGAATATTGGCATGTGTATCAAAGGAATCGACCACATTGTACCACTGTGCATATTTCGGCGTCATAACAGGCAGATCTGTAGCGCTTCCGCCGCAGATCACAAGCACATCTATGTCCTCCCTGCCATCCTCCAGATCAGCTGCGCTCTTTACCTTCGCATTCTTTGACACTATGGACAGCCCCGACGGATCTCTTCTGGTATAAACAGCTGCAAGCTCGATATCCTCGCATCTTTCGATCGCAGCCTCAACTCCTCTGCCGAGATTACCATATCCCAATATTCCCGCTTTCATAATGATCATTACCTCCTTTTGCGGCTCATAATCCGGTGTATAAGGCTTCCCGTACAGGAAACCACTCCCGAATATACAATAAAACCATGTGTTACTACAATAATATTTTCCTTTGCTTTAGAGAGACTACATCCTCATGCAGATCTCTTGCAGACATAAGCTTTGTGTCATGGCCCCTTATTATAAGCTGTACCATACCGTCAGATGTAGCCACGGTTATATCGAGCTCCTTTGAATTCTGCATTGTAAACCTGGCTATATACTGATCCGCCGTCTCCGCCTCTTTTGTATATACGACATGAACCCCGATATAATCCGTTTTCTCAGTCACATGTCCTTTGGCTTTATATGCGTCAAATACGACGATGACCTCTGTATCACTGAGGACCCTGTATTCCGACATGATATCAAGCAGTTTGTATTTTGCGCTGTCCATGCCCGTACTCCCGTCTGAGAGATATGTATTAAGCTCATCCCAGGCATGGATGATATTATAGCCGTCCACGAGCAGATATCTGGGCTTTATCTTTACTTTGGACACTGTCCCTTTGGAGGATGTCCCGCCTTGTGTTCCGGATACGGAATCTGTTCTTCTGTGATAATGGTTCCACCTGGATATTCCGCTCCTGCTGCCCGCATTGGCATGTGTCGCCTGTCTTAAGATCTCATCTATCTCATCGGTGCCTATAGCCTCAAGCCTCCCGGTCAGACTGCCAACCCGTTTCGACTGCCTTGCTTCTCTTATCAGTCTTTCCTCATCCGGCTCCCTGTCATCTACGAGGAAATCCCCCTCTCTTTTGGGGACATGCATCATATCCTCGCACTCATCCCAGGGCACATAGCGTCCGGCTCCGTGCTCTACAAATATACTCCCTGATACATTATCCGGATCCCGCTCGGGATCATAATCCGATCCCTCCAGTATAGCCTGCATCACTGCCTCATCACAGGGCTTATATCCGCAGAAGCTCACTGTTATTCTGCCTTTGCCGGCTGTGAATCCGGTGAGCTCGCTCTGATAATTGATCAAAGCCCTTGCAGGGGCTGTTCCCTTAAGTACAGCCTCCTTCTCATCCTGCCTTTCGACCTCGGAGGTCCCTTTCATCATACTGATATCATTTATGGCTCTGCCGAGGCTTCCCGCAGGCAATAAAATATTATAATCATAATACGGCTCCAGAAGGATACAGTCAGCCTTCATAAGTCCCTGTCTGACCGCCCTTCTCACAGCCTCCCTGAAATCCTGGCTTTCCGTATGCTTGACGTGGGCCTTACCGCCTATAAGCGTGAATCTGATATCCGTAAGTGCGGCTCCTGTCAGCACTCCTGCAGGAAGATCCCTGACCAGAGTGGACATCACTGTTTTCTGCCAGTTTATATCAAGCTCATTTACGCTTATGGCGCTGGCTGTCTCGATCCCTGCACCCGAAGGCAGAGGCTCCATCAGAAGCTGTACCTCGGCATAGTGTCTCAGCGGCTCAAAATGCCCATATCCTATAACAGGATCCGTGATGGTCTCCTTATATATGACAGCTCCCTTATCGAATCCGACCTTGACACCGAACCTTTCCTCTATCGTAAGCGCCAGTATCTCAAGCTGAAACTCTCCCATCACCGATATATTGATCTCATCTCCGTTACGCCCGGTATCAAGGCTTAAAAGAGGGTCCTCGGCAGCAAGCTCTCTGATCTTTGGAATAAAAGTCCTCACCGGGACATCTTCCTGAATAAGCATCTTATATCTCAGGACCGGACGGTTTATCATATCCTTATCATCGGCTTCCATTCCGATACCCATACCGGAAAAGGTGCTTTCAAGTCCGGCAAAGGTCACGATATCACCTGCCTCCGCCTGCTGAAGTGATTCATACTTTCCGCCGCTGTACATACGGATCTGCGTGATCTTCTCATTCTCAAGCCTCTCATCGGGAAAGGTTTCCCTGACAGAAATCTTTCCACCAGTGATCTTTGCAAAGCTGAGCTTATGGCCGTTCTCATAGCTTATCTTGAATATACGCGCAGACAGATCATCCCTGTATCGTGCGGCCGGCGTATATTTCGTTATCAGTCTGACAAGCTCTCCGGAGCCTTCATTCTTTATAGCCGACCCAAATAAAAGAGGATGATAATATCCTTTTAATATCAGTCCGGTAATATCATCCTCCGAAACAGTCCCCTCCTGCAGGTATTTCTCAATCGTATCTTCACTGAGGGCAGCTATATCTTCAAGCAGCTCCTCCGAAGACTCATCATACCCGATCACACCGTTTCCAAGCTCCTTCTGCAAAGCCCGTGTTATTTCCTCTTCCGATGTATCCGGCATATCCATTTTGTTAACAAATACCACGTACGGAACCTTATAATGCTCCAGCATATATGAGATCTTCCTTACACTGTCAGTCACTCCGTCAGGCGCGCTTATCATAAGGACCGCCAGATCCATCACACTGACGGCCCTCTCGGTTTCACCCGAGAAATCAGCATGTCCCGGTGTATCTATAAATGTAAGCCTGATATCATCACCGCTCAGATTGACCGGATCATCCTTTTCCAGAGTCACAACCGCCTGCTTCGAATAGATCGTAACCCCGCGTTTCTTCTCAAGCAGCTCAGTATCCAGAAAGGCGTCTCCATTATCCACCCGTCCCTGCTTTCTTATTACCCCGAGTGTGAAGAGGATACTTTCCGTTAATGTAGTTTTTCCCGCATCAACATGCGCCAATATACCTATGCTTATTTTCTTCATTTCGAAAACTCCCCGGAGAACACATCAAAAAAGAACCCTCAGCCTTCTCATATTCGACATGTATCACGCTCTCATTCATTTCCTTATCAAAGATGGCCTGAGCTTCATCACTGAGCTTGTCCTTCTCTTCGTATACGAAGCTCGCTATCTCGTCCACAAGGGTAAGCTTCGCCTGCAGCTTCTCTCTCTGTTCCAGAAATCCGGCCGCCTCCTCTTTGCTTTATTGGCCTCTTTTCTGTCGGCCCGATGTTCGCTCATCCTCTTTTTTTCTTTTCTTCCTGCGATAATATGCCTGTAACCCGGGTCTTGCCATAAAAAGCAGTGCACCCGCGGAGATGATAAGCATCAGCAGCCATAGCCATATCAGGCTGTCGTCGCCGGTATCCGGTCCTCCATTTTTGTCTTTACCGCTGCCGGATCCTCCATTTGAAGTATCTGATGTGTCCGGAGCCTTTAAGGCATACGGGTTTATCACCCCGGGTGCGGCAGCATTCAAAGGTGCTATAGCAGCCCCCAAAGTATTCTGGGAATCACTCGAATCCGATGAGTCCTCATGCCCTGAAGGCCCCGGTTTCGGTGTAGGCTCCGGCGGTGTGGGTCCGGGTGGCGTAGGTCCGGGCGGTGTAGGTCCGGGCGGCGTGGGCTCCGGCGGTGTAGGTCCGGGCGGCGTGGGTCCGGGCGGTGTGGGTCCGGGCGGTGTGGGTCCGGGCGGCGTGGGTCCGGGCGGTGTGGGTCCGGGCGGTGTGGGGATCTTCTCCCACTTAGCGGTAAACTTATGGTTTTCAAGGACCTGGTAAGTCTGGCCGGGATAGTATATCGATCCCTCCCAGTAGAGGAACCTGTATCCTTCACGTACCGGGCCTTTTGGAATAACGATCGTTACTCCTTCAGGATAATATTCATATATTATTCCGGTGTCTCCGTCAATGCTTCCTCCGTTCGGATTGAAAATAATATATCTCTTTTCTACAAGCGGTATCGTCACCCACTGGGCTGTATATGTCTTGTCCTGTGTCAGATTGTCTAACGTATCCCCCGGGTATTTTACATTCCCTTCGTCATCCTTCCATCCGGCAAATTTCCAGTTCTTCTTCACCGGTTCCGCATGAATGGTCACAGAAGAACCGTATTCATATACCTCCTTTATATCTTCCGTTTCCTCTCCGAACTTTCCTCCGTCCAGTTTGTATGTGACCGTTCTGGGGGTTGTCGGGACCATGTATTTATTGGTTATATCATATCCGGTATTGGCATATGTCGTTACGTATACCGGAACATAATCCTCCAGAACCCTGTATGTTATGGGAGTTCCTTTTTCATTTTTGTTGACACTGAATGTCCACGCCCACTTACCCGAAGCATTTGCTTTTACCGTCTGCGCACCAACCTCTCTTGTTACAGTTGTCCCTGCACTATTGATCACTTTAAGTAAATGTACGGTTATGCTGTCGGGCCTTCTGCCGTTTTTGTTATTATCATCGTTCCATGTCTTTGTGCCGGAGATCGTTACAGTCTCAGGAGTGTGGGTGGTAACCACAAGATAATTACCGGCAAGGTATGTGTAATCAAAGCTGTACTTACCCTGTAAGATACTGTCTCCTGTCAAAGTCAGCGTATAGGTTACCGGATTGCCGTTCACATCCTGTATCACCACATCGTCAATCCCGCATTTCCATCCGTCGGCCTCGGTGACATTCCCGGTATATGTATACGTTTTACCGTCTGCCGTGCCTGTCAGGGTGACTGTTAATGCGTCCGTACCGGAAGGTCTGACAGCATCAGCATCGTCACCGTCATTCCATTCGATTATGACGTTTGAGGATTGCAGCTTCTTAATCGGAGTGTGTTTGTTCGTGACAGTAAATCCTCTTGTCTGATCGCCGGAGTACGACACCTTGTATTTCCCCCTGGTATCTTTATCCTCCAGGTTCATCCCTTCTTCCGTAATACTGTATTTTATCGTCTTACCGCCTTCGGTTTTGGGCAGGTTTGTAAATATCCCGCCCCATTTGTGTGTATCCTCCTGATCTTTTGTTAAAACGTATGATCCTGCAGGTGTGATGTCTTTCCCGTTAACCGTTTTATACAATTTCACCGTTACTGTATCCGGTCTTATTCCGTCCCTGTTGCTCTCATCATCCCAACGTACATTAAATGCCACTGATGTTTTCGGGTCTGCATCGGTATTATATGTGTTCTTAATATTTGCTGTCAGCTGTGAAGCATTCGTTGTATACGAATATTCCGGCATCCAGTTCTCTACTGCATCCTCTCTTACGGTATATGTGATCGGAGTCTTCCCGCCTTTCTTATACTTCGGATGCTCCCCGAAATCATACGTCCAGTTACCGTCAGTACCGGCTGTGACTGTCTTATATACTTCTTCCTTGCCGTCGGCAATAAGACGTACTGTTATAGAGTTCGGTCTGACACCGGTACCTGTGCTTTCAACCCATGTCTTTTCACCGCTTATTCTGATCCCTTCCGAAATATGCGTGTTTGTTATCGTATAGCCGGTATTCTGATCACCGGTGACTTCAGAGGTATATCCCTGAGGGGTTTCCTCTTCCCACTTGTATGTGAAATCATCGGTTTCATAAACATTTACGCTGTCCGACCATCCGTTGTCTTCGCTAAGAAGAACGCTTAGTTTTGTATCAGTCTTCTCACCCGTGATATTGTCTACAAGGTAGAGCCTTGCTTTGACCACTCCGGGTCTGATACCGTCCCTGTCATTACTATCCTTCCATACCTTCTTGACGTTAATATGCTTCATGCCCGGTATATATATATTGGTAAAGGTATAATCAACCTTTCCGTCCGCTTCTTCCCTGATCTTCTCCATAGAATATCCGGGTACGGATTCTTCCGTCACGGTATAGACTATCTCTTTATTATTGACATATTTCTTCAGATAAGGAAAACTGCATTTCCAGCCGCTTGCCGCATTGGCAACGGCGCTGCCCGTCTTTTCACCGTTTGCAAAGAGGTTGAAGGTAACAGAACCCGGTCTGGTATTTCGTGCATTATTATCGTCATCCCATACCTTTTTCACATTGACCGTAACCGAATCGATCGCAGGGATAACTTTTATCTCTGTCTTACCGCAGCGCCCGCACATACGCCTTTCTTCTCCCTCACGTGTTTCGGTAGCGGTCTTCGTTGTGTACCACTTCCCCCAGTCATGACCAAGGGCAGGGATCACTTCCGTAGTATCTGAAAGGACCTTTCCGCACTTTTTGCATACCTCAAACGTTCTCTTTTCTCCCGCATCTTCACACGTGGGCTCCTTGTTGATCACACTGTGGGTCTGAACATCATGAGGCTCACAGTTTGCAAAATGGCAGATTATAAGTAATGCATCGTCTTTGCCATCCCCGTTTCTGTCCCATCTGACTACTTCATACCAATATTCAGTGACAGGATTTCCTGCACCATCAAATAACCCGACCGTATAATCGTCAAAGGAAGCCTCTTTATCACGATCAAATGCAAACAGCCAGTCACCGTTTTCATCCTTTTCGACAATCGTAGTGTCTCCTGTTTCGACACCTCCTTTTAGAAGCTTTACCATTACCTCCTTGGGTCGTTTGTGTCTGGAATCTTCATCATCTTCCCAGATAATACCGCCTTCAATCAAAGTTCTTGAGTATTTAATGGCATTTATGATCTCAAATCCGGGATTGTCTCCGGTTGTGTTAAGTCCGCTGATATACGTATGATAAAATTCACTTATATCCTGTTGAACAAGGCTGTAATCATTTTGGATGATCCTACCAGACGTATCTTCGTAGAGTTTAAGACCATTTATGGTACACTCCCAGTCATCGCTTTCTTTTATAACTGTAGTCCTTTCCAGTGTACCATTTTTAAGCAGGCGCAATTCCAGCTCACCCGTGGGCCGTTTATTGTACTTATTATTATCATCGCTCCATTTTATGGTTACGCCGGCATTGATGGTTTTGTCCGGGGGATGGGTAAGGGTTATTACAGACCCTTCTATATCTATAGTGTAATCCGTCGGTCCACTCGGCACGGTAACAGGTTCTTCCAATTTATAATTGAGTTCCTTACGCCAGTTGTTCTTTTCCGTAAGGGTAACTGTTGCATTTTCGCCTTTCCCATCCTTATAATTGACTACCAGATTGTCAGGTCTTTTCCCATCGATGTCATCACCGTCTACCCATATGGCACGTATAGTGCTTCTTTCGGTCTTGTCCCACGCAGCTGTAAAGGTAACATCTTCTTTTATCGTATAAGAGGTTCCGGGATAATAAATGCCCATCCCGTTCGGCTCGCCAAGCCAGTACTGGAAATACTCCCTGTCATCATTTGGATTTTTGTATATACACTCGGGAATCGTGATCGTGGTATTCTTCAGCTGAGTATATGTCTGCGTATTGCCCTTGCCGTCATTTACGGTCACGGTACAGTACTCTGTACGATCGAAGAAATTGGTGATCCATACCTGCTTTGATACAGATGCATTCTCGCCGTCCATATTAACAAGACCTATGAACTTTCCGATGCGGTCTGTAAGCAGGCCTCCCTCGCCAAACAGCGCCTCAAGAACCTCATCTGCAATAGTCAGAGGGTAGTGATCAGGTTCATCCGTTCCGTTGGTTCCCGCAGACAGATAATAATCAAAGTACGGTTTTCCGTTATTGGCATCAACCGGCAACTGATCAAATCCTTCTTTTTCATAGAAAGCCGTAAGATTCTTTATCTTGGTATCGGCATCATCCTGATAGCTTCCGGGAACCTCTCTTACTTCTTTAAGGCCTGCACCCTTGTTAAGATTAAAGATCATCTTACCCCGGCATTCTTTCATCTGAGGATATCTTGTCAACGGCTTGGTATAATCCCCGTCCTCAGCATACAGATAGGGCTCTCCTGTTGACGGATTTATCTCATGTGAAAGTTCCCTCAAATGAGCACGGAGCCTTTCTTCCACATCCTCTTCATCCGATTTGATACCCTGGGCCTCGGTAGTGATCAATATCGTTTCCGACGGATTATTTTTCAGAAATTCCTTGTACCAGTCGAGAACTTCTTTAAGGTTAAGAAGGTCACCGTCGTGATTCAAGGCGTAGTAAGTGCCCATCCACTTATTCTCACCATGTACTATCCACAGATTCTCGCCGTCGTCACCTCCCTCATCCCCATCTATCCAGTATGAACTCAGGCGAAGGTCAAACCTGCGTATTCCGTCATTAAGCTGTTCGTCTATATAACGTGTCTGACACTTTGCAAAATGTTCAGCTACTTCGGTAAATATTCCCCCGATAACATCGGCACCTAAGGTAATGATACTCAAAACACTTGAGATCCACCTTACATATGATGTACTCACGTTGCCCTTGACACTCTTCGTTCCGGAATCATGGGTACCCGGAATATTGACATCATTTAAATACCTTTCACCCGAAAGGCCCGACATCCAGTTACTGCCGTTCAGTTTATTCATATCATCCGTCATCTGATCGTTCGGATCTATGAAAGGAGCCGGATCCTCTCCGGGTGTAGGTGCTGCTTTTTCCCTGAATGCCGCCTCATCATTCAACAGGTACACCTCGTAATCCTGATCAGAAAAGAAGAACTCCGAAGGATCCTTGTCGGGATTATTACTTCTGTATCCCCGGGTAAATTCCCAATCCAGTCCTTCCACAGTAATAACGCCTATACGGGCTTTTGCATCCCCTGAAGAAAGAGTGCCGCTTACTGTGAGCTTCTCATCCTCAGTCAGATATACGTTACCGCCTCCGAGATTATCATATATCCCGACGGTCCCTTCTATATATACATCATCAGTATCGTCGTCCACATATATACCGCTCCCGTTCTGACTTGCCATATTATTGGTTACAAGTCCTCCCGAAAGCTTAAGCGTGGCGTCATCATCGATATATATACCACCGCCCGTTATCGAAGACTGGTTACCGGTTATCGTACAGTTAACAAGAGTGACATCGCAGTCTATAATGCATATCCCGCCACCGGATTCTGCGGATTTATTGTCTTCGATCGTACAGTTTGCCAGATACAGATCCTCAACGGCAACTATTCCACCTCCGGAATCGCCGGCCGCCGTATTATTGCTGATAGTGGTATTGTCGATCTGAGTACTTCCTTTGAAATCATAAATACCGCCGCCGCCTTTTGTTGCGCTGTTATAAGAGATCTCACATCCGGAGATACTCAAGCCTTCCGAGGCATAAATACCGCCGCCGTAGCCATTACATGTATTTTGGGTAATAATACAGCCTTCAAGTCTTGCGTTATTACAGTTAAAGATACCTGCCCCAACCCCGTCATTTCCGCCGGAGTTATTCCCGCTTATCGTTACATTGGTAAAAATAATGCTACCATCATCATTGCATACGCCGCCTCCATGTTGAGACGTGTTTTGGGAAATAGAACCGCCCTGCATAATAACTGTACCGGCGTATATTACCATGCCGCCCCCGGTATAATCCGCATGGTTACCTTCTATAATGGTATTTTTTATTGTCAGCGTTCTGTCGTCAGCTTCAACACGCATGCCGCCGCCGTCTTCTGTTTCAGATCGGTTATTGGTTATACGGCAGTTCTCTATAGTGGCATCAGCACCAAGATGTACTATGAGTCCTCCGCCGTCATTTTTGGATGTGTTACCCGAAACAGTAGCATTTTTGAGAGTAAAGGTCCCGCTGTCTTTACAGTAAATCCCTCCACCGGTATCTCCGGCATAATTGTTCGTAACACTGCCGCCATTCATTATAAGAGTTCCGGCAACGAATATACCGCCGCCGTCTCCGCAGCTGTCACTGAAGAATCCCTCATCCACTTCTGAGCGGTTCCCTGTTATGGTGCCGCCGTTGATGATGCAGGTCGAATTCTTTTCTATCTTGATACCGCCACCATCGTCATCAGTATTACCGCCGGTGATGATGCCCGTACCGATACTGTCAGTAATGGTCAGTGTCGCACCGTTTTTGACACGGATCACATTGCCGTCGCCCGAAGAATCTGAGCGTCTTCTGTCCATCTTATGTCCGTTAAGGTCTATGGTGATATTGATACCATCCACTTCCTCGCCGACTTTGATACTGTAGTCGTCATTTGAAGCGTCAATATCGTTTGCAAGAAATACTGTCTTGTTATTGTTAGCACTATTGTTTACATAGTCATACAGCTGCTTCCAGTCACTGACCGTATCCCCTATATTTACAGTCTTATGGCGCAGTTCGCCACTAAATATCTCAAGCGAATCCTCATAACTGACCTCATTATATGTAAATATGCTCTTCGCATACTCCTCTACGCTCTTGCCGCTCGGCGTTGTTGATGTAAGACCATCCGTAAGTATCGCGGAAACGTCCCTTGATGCTATGTCGATAACGGCTCCCATACCGGTATCGTCGCTCATTGAAAGGGTATCTGTGATCTTTAACGTATTGCCTGCACCAAGCAGGATATTCTTTCCTGCAGCTCCGATATTTGATGTGATATACGGACTGCCGGACACTTTCAAAACTCCTGTATCCCCGGCCCAGATACCTCCTGCTTCCACTGTTGCGGTATTATTCGTGATAATTCCGCCGGTAACGGTTGCAGCAGCTGTGTCTGCAAGATAGATACCTCCTCCGTATGATGTTACATTATCTCTTATGCTGCCGCCTTTAACCGTTAACGTTCCGCCATATTCAACATAGACAGCCCCGCCGTTATCTGCTTTGCTGTCCGTGATACTGCCGGATTCTACAGAGCACGTTGCTCCGTTTTGAACGATAATGGCACCACCGTTAGTCCCCCAACCGCCTGTGAGTGTTCCGGAATTTGTTCCGCTTGAGTCCTTTATGGTAAGGCTTCGTCCGGACTCCACCTTAAATACCTGTCCGAACTCCAACTGACTGCCACGGTTTCTGTTTATAATATGACCCTTAAGGTCTATCACTATCCTCTTTCCCGCAGGTATAGTCAGAACCTCATTGTAATCCAGAGCTGTCCAATTTCTGTCTATTTCAAGGACTGGCGCATTACCGGATCCGGGATCCGTATTTGCTTTATCGTTGATAAGCGTCTGCAGTCTTGGCCACTCGGACTTGTCGAGCATGCCCTCTCCGTCTTCATCCCTTATAACCGAATATCCGGCATCGGAATCAAAAATATGTGCCGGATCCATATCAGGATTAGCATCCGGAAACCCTTCAGTGAATGTTCCGTCTTCGTCATTGAGGGTTACGAATATTTGAGCACCTGTAACAGTCTCATCTTTTATCAATGCTCCTGTCTTAAGTTTTACATCATCAAGATATACGTTATCACTGAAATTATCCTTAACGACAAGCTTTCCTTTTATTATAAAGTCATCATCAGCGTAGATACCGCCTCCGCAGAAATCCGCGCTGTTTCCTGTTATGCTTCCTCCATCGATCGTTGTATCTCCGTCTTCAATATATATGGCACCGCCTTTTCCCAACAGATTATCGTCGCTGTTTGAGACAACTGTGTTATTCGTCATCACGGGATTGATGATAGTTATTTCTGTACTATCCGAAGTGCCCTGATATATGCCGCCGCCCTGAGCGGCATGGTTGGAGTCAAATGTACAATTCTCTATTCTTGCATTATCTTTACTGAATACTGCTCCGCCTTCGCATTTTGCGCTGTTACCGGTAAATGTACAATTTGTGATAGTAATATCAGACCTGTTGTACACACCGCCGCCGGCATCAACATTTGACACGTTATAACTGATATCGCAGTTGCTAAGCGTTGTTTTTCCATGATTGTTGACACCGCCGCCGCTTTCATCACGTGACGTGTTACGCAAAATACTGACCCCTTCAGCTGAAAATTCTGTATCTGAAGTAACCATGATACCGCCGGCATCACTGCCGGAGTTATCACTAAGTTCTCCTCCTTTCATGACTATCTTTCCGGACTCAAGGTAGATCCCTCCTCCGTCATCATCCGCAGAGTTCCCCTGTATGACGGTATCCGTGATACTAAGTGTTTCGCCATGCGCTTCCATGCGAATAGCACCGCCGTCTTCAGTATTTGACTTGTTGTTGACGATGCGGCTGTTACTTATCTTCGCGCTGTTATGTACGTTAAAAGCGCCCCCGGCGTTTTCTGATATGTTACTCGAGATAATGGCATTTGAAATATCGAAGTAACCATCACCATCACAATATATTGCTCCGCCTGTATCTTTGGCATAATTACCGGTGATCGTGCCTCCTTTCGTTATTAACGAGCCTTCATCAATATAGATAGCTCCGCCATCGCTGCCGGCCTTGTTTTCCTTAATGACTCCGCTTTCAATGGTACACGTGCTGTTATCCGTTATATATATCGCACCGCCGTCGTCGTCTGAATATCCTCCGGTTATGACGCCTGTACCAAGACTGTCTCTTATAGTAAGGGAGGAACAATTAGTCAATCTGAATACATTGCCGTCTTCATCATAATCAAGCAGATTCCTGTTAAGGGCATGACCGTTAAGTTCTATGATTACATTTTTGCCGTCAAGAAGCAGGTATTTGTCATTGCTATCAGCAAAGATATTGTCTGCCAGTCCTATGACTTTACGTTCATTGGCGGAGTCATTTATCGCAGCCTGCAGAGCAGCCCAGTTACTGGCCGTTACATCTGAACTGACATCTTTGTGATAAAGCTTATTATCATTTCTTATCTCAAGTGAACTGCCATAAGCTGTGCCATTATATGTGAATACATCTGCTGCAATTGCTGATGAATCAGCATCCAGTTCGCCTGTCAGGGGAGCTGAGATATCCGTCGTCGAAATGTCGAGCTTTGCTTTACTGCCTGAAGTATCATCCGTAAGTTTTGTAACCCCTATCACGTTTTCAGCTTCGTGACCGGCACCTTGCTTTTTCAGCATTATGTTAATAAGTGTGATGCAAACACGTATTTAAGGCTATCACTAGGATAGTT